>CAKTGD010000023.1 GCA_934561335.1 uncultured Oscillospiraceae bacterium | reverse complement strand
GGTTATGACACTTGAGATATAATAAAGAATAGCACCCGAGGATTGGAGGCAATCAAGATGAAGCAAATTATTCACAAGCCGGTGATCCCCCTGTATGCAGCAGCGGGCACATGGCTGCTATACGCCGCGCTGTTTCCGCTGTATAAGCTGCCGCACTTTCTGCTGGCGGCGCTTGCTGCGGCTGCGGTGGGCATCGTGGCCCGTATCTTTTGCCGCAGCACCGTGGAGGAGGTTCCGGAGGAGCCAAAGACCACCGGCAATGCGGAATTGGATCGGATGATCATAGACGGAGAGAAAGCCATTGAAGAAATGAAACGGCTGGATAATAATATTGCCGATCCCACCATATCAGCGCAGATTGTGCGCTTGCAGCAGCTTTCTGAAAAGATTTTCACGCTGGTAAAGCAAAATCCGGAGAAGCTGCCCCAGATCCGCAAGTTTATGAATTACTATCTGCCGACCACGCTGAAGATCCTCAATGCCTATGACCGCATGGGGGAGCAGGGGGTGTCCGGTGAGAATATCACCTCTACCATGCGTAAGGTGGAGAACATGATGTCCACCATTATCGCCGCCTTTGAAAAGCAGCTGGACAACCTGTTCGGTGCCGATGCGATGGATATCTCAACGGATATGGTGGTGCTGGAGAACATGATGGCCCGCGAGGGGTTGACGGATGACCCGCTGCACCGGGCGGCCGGACAGACCGCTCCTGCTGCCGATACGCAGGAAGATAGCGGCGGAATCACCTTAGAATTATAATACAAAACGTATATAATTGTCGAAATAATACAGAAAGGAAATGAAATTATGACAGAGAATATGATGCCCGAGCTGACCTTGACGCCGGATACCACGGCTGCAGCAGAAGTTCCCACCCTGACCCTGAGCCCGGAAGCGCCTGCCACCCCCGCTATTCCCGAGGAGAAAAAAGCGGTGGAGCCGGTGGTGCTGGATGACAGCATGCTGACGGAACAGGAGCGTGCCGCAGTGGAGGAGTTTTCCCGGAAGATCGATGTGCGGGATACCAATCAGGTGCTGCAGTACGGCGCTGCCGCCCAGAAAAGCGTGGCGTCCTTTTCCGAGAGTGCTCTGGCCAATATCCGCAGCAAGGATATGGGTGAGATCGGCGATGATCTGAGCCGTCTGGTGGTGGAGTTGAAGGGCTTCGGTGCGCAGGAGGAGAAGAAGGGGCTGGCGGGCCTGTTCAAAAAAACCGGCAATCGTATCGAGGCTATGAAGGCTCAGTACAGCAAGGTGGAGACCAACGTTGACAAGATCGCTCAGAATCTGGAGAATCATCAGATCACCCTGCTCAAGGATGTGGCCATGTTCGACCAGATGTATGAGCTGAATCTGAAGTACTATAAGGAACTGACCATGTACATTCTGGCCGGCAAGAAGCGTCTGGCGGATGTGCGCGCCAACGAGGTGGAGGCGCTGCGCAAGAAAGCAGAGCAGACCGGCCTTGCTGAGGATGCGCAGGCCTACAACGATCTGGTCAGCCTGTGTGACCGGTTTGAAAAGAAGCTCCACGATCTGGAGCTGACCCGCATGGTGTCTATCCAGATGGGCCCCCAGACACGCCTGCTGCAAAATAACGATACGCTGATGATCGAAAAGATCCAGTCCTCGCTGGTGAATACCATCCCCCTGTGGAAGAGCCAGATGGTGCTGGCGCTGGGCATGGAGCACAGCCGCCAGGCTACCGCCGCTCAGAATGCGGTGACGGAAATGACCAATGAGCTGCTCAAGAAAAATGCCGACACCCTGAAGATGGGCACGATTGCCACGGCAAAAGAGGCGGAGCGCAGTGTGGTGGATATCGAGACCTTGCAGCACACCAATGAACAGCTGATCTCCACGTTGGACGAGGTGGCCCGTATTCAGAAAGAGGGCGCCGCCAAGCGCAAGGCGGCGGAGGCCGAGCTGGGCCGCATTGAAGGCGAGCTGAAGCAGAAGCTGATGGAGCTGCGTAACTAAGGATGAGATATTCTCCTTTGGAAAGGGGAGAGCGTATGAAATTTTTTAAAAACCGTGCGGTAGCGTGGATTATATTGCTTGTATCTGTGGTGGGCAGCGTCTGCATCGGTTTGGCGCGAAAGGACAGCTTTCTTGCCAAAGAGCCGACCGAATTGCTGGATGTGAAGTATCGGAACTGGATCTGCGATGAGGCAGGGCTGCTGAATGACACGACAGAGCAATTGATTGAGCAGTATAACGCCGCGTGGGATAAACAGTATTATGCCGTGGTGGCGGTGGCCACCGTTGACCACCTGACCGGGTGGAAAGGGCAGGAATACGCCGCAAATTTGGGAAAGTCGTGGGGCCTTTCGACCAACGATATGGTTCTGCTGCTGGTAAAGGATGGCGACTGGCAGGTGTACTGCGGCGACACGGTGGGTATGGAGATGACGGATACCCAGCAGCAAAAGCTGCGCAGCGCCATTGAATCCACCTATTATACCGGGGACTTTGACAGTGCGGTGACGGCGTTCTTCCGTCAAGCGGATGTGCTTTACGCTCAGCTTCAGCTGGGGAATACCTCCGGAGGATACGTCACTGGCGGCTGGTCGGCAGAAGAGCCTGCGGCGGTGAGAACCAGCGGGGTATCTGTTGGCAGGGTTGTGCTGCTGGTTGTTGCCATTTTTGCTGTATGGGTCTTGCTGGATCGGGTGCGGTATAACCGCTACCGCCGACGGTATAGACCCTCGATCGGTGTGATTCCCACAATACCCTATTATCCCATCTTTTGGGGACGGCGGCATGTGCCGTGTCCGCCCCGGCCTAACAGCTACCGACCGCCCTCAGGCGGCATGGGAAACAATTTCCGCCCGTCTACAGGCGGTAGTAGAAGGCCATCCACAGGCAGCAGCTCCTATCGCCCGCCGCGCAGCAGCACCCGTGGGGGTGGTTTTAGCGGAGGCGGCTTCGGGGGAAGCGGCAGAGGCGGCTCCCGTGGGGGCGGCTTTGGCGGCGGCGGTTTCGGCGGTGGACATCGCTAATCAAAAGGAGAGGTCACAAGACCTCTCCTTTTATTCATTCTTATTCGTTCAGCAGCCGCTCCCAATACGGCGTATCCCAAGCGGAGGTGTCAAAAACGGTACGGATGGCCTGACACATGTATTGCAGCTTGTGGACAATGGCGGGAGATTGCATCAGCGGCCCGGCGAAATCCTCACTGGTCATGATATACTCCATGATCCGCGCACGATCCTCGCGGCTGTCGGTGCGGGCATAGTCATCCACAAAATAGATATCCTCGCTGTCGGAGCCGAAGAATGTCCACCGGTTTGAATCGGGATCAGGGTACACCCGCTGATTCTGATAGAGATATCCGGGCGGGTTATACTTTGCCCATTGCTTCGCATCAAGGCACTCCGGCGCTCGAGACCGAATCACATTTTCCGTGGCATGCCACAGCTCGTGGCAAATTACCCCATCAAAGGCAGTCAACTGCACGTCGATGGCAATATTCTGCCAGCCGCCGTCTGTTTCGTATGTTAAGCCAATCGCATTGACGTCATTTTCAATATGAGCGACCGGCATGATCCGTACACCGCCCTCCCCCATACTGTTGCGCAGCTGACGGAAGAAGCCATCCGGATACAGCGCCAAGGTCTGCTCCAACGCCTCCAGCATGCGCATGATTGCCTGCGGCTCATCGTCCAGCTGGGCTTTATCCGTGGTTGTGATAACAGCATCGCTTACAAGGGTACAGGCGGACGCCGCCTGTGCAGAGAGGAGGATCGTTATGCCGTACTGTTCCTCCAGATGATTGGCATATTGCCGCGCATTGCGCAGAGGCTTTGGCAGAGGCTGCCCATATAGCTCAGTCCAATACCGCCGCGGCAGCTCGGTATTTACGGCGAAAGGAGAGCCGGTTTCCGGTGCCTCCTCACCGGCGGTGAAAGGAAGCTGCGCGGGATCGGCGGCAAAAAGATGGAATGCACTGTTGTCATAGACACAGCCAATTAAGATCCGATCAGCCGGCAGCCAGTATAGATTACATGGCGTGCCGCCCGTTACTTCATCTGGCAGCGGAAAAGATGCAAGCGTTTCGTCCAGCCTGAAAAGTACAGAGCTTTGTCCGACGGCCAGCAGATAGGGAGAGCCGTCTACGGGAAGCAGTATATTCTCAGTTCCGCCGAGTATGTTGGCACCTACCAGACGGCATTTGCCGCCGTGGTCGGTATACAGCAGCTCAGATTCCATGGTGGTATCATCAAACTGCAGAAAATTCAGCGTATTGTTATGGCCGAAAGAAGGCAGGTAAAAGTTTTCCTGCAGCAGAGAATAGGCGCCTGTGGCAGGGTTCAGAACGGCGGTGCCGCTTTGATAATCGTAAGGAGATAAAAGGCAGTGCAGCACCAATGTATCAGAAGCAGGAGAGATGGATACAAGGGAAGAAAAGCGCATATCAAAGGCCAGAGGTACGCGTGCTGCCTCGCCACTAGCCATATTTTTGCAGCATAGTATATTGTCCTGCAAAAAGTAGTAGCTGCTGCGATCGTGAGAGAATAGGCCTCCCGATGGCAGTTGCAAAAGATCTTTTTCGTCCGAAAGCGCGGAATCAATGAATTTCCAAGTGTGATCGTTCCAATTGAACAAAGCATAGGAGCCGTCTGTGAAGGGACCACCTTGTACAGACCAACTGCCCGGCAGGTCACGGAAAGCGATTACCTTGTCGGCGCCAATGTCGATCACGCGCAGGTACGTTTTGTTTTCCTCATAATCCGTCCAGCAGGCCAGCATTTTTCCGTCTTCATGGGGCAGAATGATAGGTGCATATGCGGCCTCAATACAGTCGAGGGGCTGGATCGGACGAGATAGCAGCGGCTTTTTGATGGCGCAGCCGGGAATGAACAGCAGGAAAAGCAGCGCTACACACAAAAAGTTGCGAAACTTGGCGCTATGACGCATAAATCCCTCCTAAAATATGGAAATAGGACTGTAAAATTACAATACTTGCCTGTGCCAAAATTATATTTCCTATAGTAAAGTTTGTCAAGCGCTTTGCACCGCCGGGAGGCGGACTGGCAAAAAGTGGCGGGGTATAGAACGGGCAGGTCAGCAGATACTACCAATGAAAAATCTGCTTTGACTGGAGGAAATTTATATATGAAAGCAACCGGTATTGTCCGGCGAATTGACGACCTTGGTCGCGTTGTAATTCCCAAGGAGATTCGCCGTACCATGCGTATCCGCGAGGGCGACCCGTTGGAGATCTACACCACAAGGGACGGCGAGGTGATCTTTAAAAAATACTCTCTGATCGGCGGGCTGGAGGATTTTGCCGTTCAGTTCTGCGACACGCTGAGCCGCAGCACCGATTTTACCGCCGCTGTTACCGACCGGGATACCGTCATCGCCGTGGCAGGGCCCGGCAAGCGGGAACTGCTGGGCAAAACCATTTCAGAAGAGCTGGAGCACATCATGGAGCGGAGGCAGATCTGGCTGTGGGACAGTGCCAAGGAGCCGTTAGCAGCCTGCGGAAGTGTCAGCGGGATTGCGGCGGTTGTGGCGGCACCTATTCTATGCGAGGGCGATGTGCTGGGTCTGGTTCTGTTTCTTTCAACGGATAGCCGTGCGGCCGGAGAGACAGAATATAAGCTGGCGCAGACGGTAGCACTATTTTTGGGAAAGAATATGGAGAACTGAAAAGAGATCCGTACCGGATTACGGTACGGATCTCTTTTTAGTAAACACTGTTTCCGCCCTACGCGGTAGGCTGGGGCGGATTATCGGATGCCGGCGATAAAGCAGGCGGGATCGATCTCCCGCTGCCGCTTGGCCCATGCCAGCATGTCATAGGTGTTGATGGCTCCGGTCACAACGCCGTCATCCCATGCGTCGGCGGTGTGGGATTTCAGCCATGCGTCAGGCGTTTTGGTGCGCACATAGTAGGGATGCGCTTCGCCGCTGCCGTCCAGCGCCGTGGGTACTGCCTTTGCGGTGTAGAACGCGGTGTGACCCTGCGCAATTGACAAGCAATCCTGCACGACATTTGCGGCAGTGGGCATTTGGCCGGCGCCCTGCCCATAAAAGCTCTGACAACCGATCTGTTCCCCCTCATAGGTAATCAGATTGAAATTGGCGGGGACAGCCGCCTCCAACGAGCTGTCAGATACCAGCGTCGGCTCAATATAGGCGCACACACCGTGCTCGGCTTGTGCGGCCTCCGCCAACAGCTTGCAGACAAAGCCGCGGCGCTGGAAGGCGCTGATGTCGCCGTCGGTGACCGTGCGGATGCCAAACATGGGAATCTCCTCCTCCGTCAGCAGGGCATCAAAGGCAATGTTGGCCGAGATTGCCAGCTTGCGGCGGATATCGTTGCCGTCAATATCGGCGCTGGGGTCTGCCTCGGCATAGCCCAACGCCTGTGCCTGCTTGAGGATGGCAGGGAAGGATATGGGGGATTTATGCATGGCGTCCATAATAAAGTTAGAGGTGCCGTTCATAATACCGCCCAGACGGCAGATGCTGTCCAGCTTTTTGCAGCGGGCCAGATTGACCAGCCACGGAATGCCGCCGCCGACTGCCGCGGTGCACAGCAAAGCCCTGCCGCAGTCGCTGGCCAGTGCCGTCAGTTCCCGGTAATAGGCGGCGACCAGCGCCTTGTTGGCCGTGACCACATGCTTGCCGGCCTTCAGCGCGGCGGTCACATATTCATAGGCCGGGTGAAGACCGCCCATAACCTCCACCACCATATCAATGCAGGGGTCACGCAGAATATCTTCAAAATCGCGGGTGGCGATGGTGGCGATCTCCGGCTTCTCCGAGCGGATCAATACACGGCAGACGCGAAGATCCTCACGCTTGCGGCACCACTCGTATACGCCGCTTCCCACAACGCCGAAGCCCAGTAATGCAAGATTCATCACGAACCTCCTAAATACGGAATCTTGACCAATTGTACACGATGTGCGGCCAATTGTCAACGATAAAAATACCTTATGACTGCCGCGGATCATTGCTGCTCCGCATTTAATAGGTGGGATTCTTGAGCTCCTGACGGATGCGGGCCAACGCGGCATCTTCGCCAAGGTCTTTCAGCAGCAAAAGCCAGCGGTCAAGCAGCGCCGCGGTATCCGGATGCATGAAGCGGCTGGCATCGGTATGGCGGAGATCCTTGCTGTGCTGATAGTATTCCCATGGGGATGCGTTGGAAAACTGCTCCTTCTGGTATACGCGGCAGGCGGCAATCCGGTCACAGAACATTTCTGCCACATACTTTTTCGGCATTTTGCATCCACCGATATAAACGCTGCCGTCCTCACGCAGGCAATAGTCGATCCAGTACTCGAAGTGGTGGCGGTTGCGGCCTTTATGGTGGAGCCACGACAGGCTGACGCCGTTGGCAATACGTTCGGCGTCATTGGGGCTGCGGTAGCCCTGATAGTATTTCACGCCGCGCCAGAACTCAGTGGGGCTGTATTTGCTCAGATCATGGATCAATCCCTGCCGCACAAGCCCCAGCTTCCGGCAATAGTGCCACACCAAACGGCGATGCGTATTTACGGTGTGCAGGTGATCAAACAGGTGCATGGCGCCGCCTCCTCACAGATAATGCCGTCAGTATATCACACTTTTGCCTGTCTGTACAGCCGCAAGGGGGAATAGACATGGGAAGAACGGCGGCCATCGATTATAATGCTTGTGCCTGACAGCGCCTATCCGCCCATCCTGCCGTGAAACAGGGCGGCGATACATCGTGGGAGAGCCGGAGGCGATTCTTTTGCATTCCTGTGCGGAAAGCGACCGATCCTTAACAGCTTCTTAGTCCCTGCAGGGTGTATAATACGGCGAAAATATTTCCGGAAAGGAGAAACTCCATGGATATCTGGAAAGAACTGCAAGATGAGGGAATGGATCACGCTTTGATGGAGGAGATACGCCGCTTTGCCGCAGAGCACCCGGCGCCGCAGGAGGCGGCAGCCCGCATTCCAAAGCCCCATTATTTCTATTATGGCCGTGAAGTCTGGGAGAGCGCCGCAGCAGCGCTGCTGTGCGGCCAGCACCTGCTGCTGGCCGGGCCGAAGGCCACCGGCAAAAACGTACTGGCGGAGAATCTGGCGGCCGTGTTTGGCCGTCCCATGTGGGATGTGTCCATGTATGTCAATGTGGATGCCGCCGCTCTGATCGGTGCGGATACGCTGCAAAAGGGAGAGGTCGTATTCCGCGAAGGCCCCATTTGCCGCTGTGCCCACGCAGGCGGTTTCGGTGTGCTGGATGAGGTGAATATGGCCAGAAATGAGGCGCTGGCGGTGCTGCATGCCGCGTTGGACCACCGGCGGGTGATCGATGTCCCGGGCTATGAACGCATCGAATTGGACGAAGCGACCCGCTTTATCGGCACCATGAACTATGGATACGCCGGGACACGGGAGCTGAATGAGGCGTTGGTTTCCCGCTTTGCCGTGCTGGATATGCCGGTTATTTCCGACGAGAATCTGCGCAAGCTGCTGAGCCGCGGCTTCCCTGCGCTGAAGCCGCAGTGGGCGGAGCAGTTTGCACTGCTGTTTCAGGATTTGCGCACCAAGTGCGACAGCGGTGAGATATCCAGCAAGGCGGTGGATCTGCGGGGCTTGCTGACAGCGGTACAGCTGATGGAAAAGGGACTTTCCGCCTCTCAGGCGCTGCACCTCGGCATTGTGAACAAGGCGTTTGAACCCTTTGAACGCCAGTTGGTGGCGGACACCGTGCAAGCCCGCATTCCGCAGGATATCAGCGGCGCGCAGCTTTTTGGTGCCTGATCATGGATCGTCAGGAATGGGAGAGCCGCCGCGCCCTTAACCAGATTTGGAACGGCGCGGGCCGCTATACAATTAGCCCCGAACTGGAGGCGCTGGATACACAGGGAAACGCCGCATTGTATTTCAATACGGTGTTGGGCCTTGCGTGGCGTTATTATAATGTGTCCCGCTTCCAGCCAATGCTGCACGCCTTTCAGCAGCAGCCTCGCGGCGAACTTTATACCGATCTTTTCTGGATGGGGCTGGAGAGCGCTCTATACGCCAAGGAACTGCCCAAACGGCCTGCTTTGGCGGCGCTGCGGCAGCAGTATGCCGAGCTGACGCTTGAACAGTGCCGCTCGGGCGCGGAGCGTGAGAGCCTGGAGAGCCTGCGCCGTGCGTGGGCACAGCGGGTACTCGGTCAGACGATACAGCAGGATTCGTGGTATTCTGGTGTGCTGGATGCCCTGACCTTTTCACCGGATTGGGACGAGCAGGAGCTGGTACGGAAAACTGAAGAGGCCCTTTTCCGCTATTTCCACCGTGCCCGCCGCAGTATGACTGACCGGCAGTGGGCGGCATGGGTCGGCCGCTCTATTACGAAAAATGGCGGCATCCATCTTGTGCGGCCAAATGCGCTGCGGGCGCTGGCGCGCGGCACAGCGCCCAACAGTGCGGGCGCGGGCAAGGGAGGAGGTCTGCTGTCCTTTTTGCAGGGTCGAACGCCGGAGCCTGTTTTGCGGCGCTATGTAGAGGACTGCTTCGGCGTGTCGGCACTTTCACCCGACCAGCTGGCCGAGGCACAGCATGAACTGTGTACCGGTGTGCATCGGAATTGCCGGCTGCATGTGACACGCGGCGTGCCGCCCAAGCGCCAGCCCAGTCCGGAGGCGGCTTGGGATGCGGAGAGTTTTCGTCGTCAGCGCCAAAAGAATCGGGCTTATTATCAGGCACATCTGGCACAAAACCGCATGACGATTGCGCAGCTGACGCAAAAACTGCAAAATACGCTGCTTTTACAGCAGGAAGAGGATACAACGACGGCGCTGTCAGGGCGGCTGCAGGGGGCACTGGCATGGCGCGCCTCCGCGCTGGGGGAGGAGCGTATCTTTTCACGCAATCAACCGAACCGGCCCGGTGAGCTGTCCGTGGATATTTTGCTGGATGGCTCTGCCTCCCAAAACCGGCAGCAGGAAAAATTGGCTGCACAGGCCTACCTCATTGTGGAGAGCCTGAGCCGATGCCATATTCCGGTTCGTGTTACGGCCTTTTGCTCTGTCAGCGGATGCACGGTGATGCAGCTGCTGCGGGATTATGACCACCCTGAGGAAAACGACCGGGTATTTGATTATGTGGCGGCGGGCTGGAATCGGGATGGACTGGCGCTGCGTACCATGGGATGGCTGATGCGTCACAGTACATGTGAAAACCGGCTGCTGATCATATTGTCAGACGCCAGTCCCAACGATGATCAGCGGATTCCCGTCGGCGCATTGCCGCTTGGCGGATATAGCTACTGCGGCAAGCGCGGTGTACAGGATACTGCCGATGAAGCGGCGGCACTGCGGCGGCAGGGTATACAGCCGGTGTGTATTTTTACCGGAAGCGATCAGGAGCTGGACAGTGCCCGGAAGATTTACGGCCATGCATTGGAACGGATACCAACGGTGGGCTGGTTTGCCGACGCGCTTACCCGTTTGATTCGGGGACAGCTGCACGGGCTTTAAACTTCCGTGCCATCGGAGCGTAAGAGGGCGTAATGTGTACAGGAAAGCGAGGGGAAAGCATTGCTTTCCCCTCGCTTTCCTGTACACATCTCTCAGTCGCCCACACCCGTGTGGACCACCTTGCCCATATTCCACAGCTGCGCCACACGCCGGGCGGCTTCCAACCGCTCCTCCGGCGTGCGGTAAGCGGCGTGGGCGGTTTCTGCGCCGCAGTCCATACAGGTTACCGAGACGCACCACCCCTGCTCATCCTGCATGGCGCCTACGCCGCGGCAGATGGGGCAGTCCTCCAGTTCAATTTCAAAAATCGGATCCATTCCAGTCGCTCCTGTTTCTCTTTGTATTTGTGGGCACAGTGTACCATATTCTGCGCAAAATGGCAACCGTGAAAAGGAAACAGACGGGTTTTTCTGAATTCATATGGAGCGGGGACGGCAAATGCCGCCCCCGCTCCATACAGATGAATGTCAGTTGTTTGGGACTTTACAGGCTCTTCTCGTAGGACTCGATCATCTTCTTGAACGTGTGACCCGTAGAAACTTCGAAATCACCGGCCGGTGAAAACGCCGCAACCCCTTGCGGTGCAGTGGTTTGCACCGCTGCCTGACGCCGCAGGCTTTGCAGATGCTTTTCACAGTGCTCACCGGTAAAGATCTTGATGTCCAGACGGAGGGAACCGCCCTCCTCCGGTGTGACGAATATCTTGTCGATATAGCGGTCCACAAACGCCTTGGTGATGACGCCCTTGGCGGCGTCCTTCTGGGCGTTGCGCAGGACGGTGCGGATGTTGTCCAGCTGCTGCTTCCTGTTTCCGGCGGACTCCTGCCGGGCGGTCAGCTCGTCCAGCTGGGTTTGCAGCGCCTTGGCTTCCACGGAGCACTGCTTGTTCATGGCAAGAAAGTCCGCGTCGTCCAGCTTGCCCTGAGCGTTGTAGGTCAGCAGCTTCATGCGTTTTTGTTCCACCGTGGCCAGCTTCTTATGCACCGCAGTGATTTGAGAGCCCAGCTTGTCGCCATGATCCAAAGAGCGGTACATCTCCACATACTCTTCGATCAGGGCCTCGGCGCTGGATTCCGTATCACGGAACACATCCAGCAGCAGGGGCTTGATCTCGTCTTCGTAGATGGGAAAGGAGCCGCAGGAGTCTGCACCGTTTTTGATCTTGCCGGAGCAGACCCATTTGCTGTTTTTGTGCCCCTGCTTGTCCCGGGATTCCCGGCGGTAGTAGGTGGTGCCGCAGCAGGTACAGTACAGCTTTCCGGTCAGCAGGTTGGCATGGTTGCAGACACCCTGCCGGTTCTTTACATCATCGCTGCGGCGGCGGAGAATGGCATTGGCCTGCTCCCATAGCTCCTCAGACACAATGGCGGGCACGATCTGGCCTGTTTCGTCTTTAAACATGACCCATTCCTCCGGCGGCAGGAACTTCTGCTTCTTGGTGAACATGTCCACCACCTTCACCTTATTGCCCACATAGTAGCCCTTATATTTGGGGTTGGAGATCATGTTGGACATGGTGGTGTGGGCGATCTTCTTGCCGTTGAGATTGCGATAGCCCTTTTCCCAGAAGAGCGCTTCAATCTGCTTCATAGAGTATTGATCGGTGGCGTACAGCTCAAACAGCTCCCGCACCATGGGAGCCTGCTCCTCGTCGATGACAAGGCGGCGGCTCTCCTTGCGGTAGCCAAAGATACGGCTGTTGCCCAGCACCACGTTATTCCTGATGGCCTGCTGATGGCCGAATTTCACGCGGCTCGAGAGCTTGCGCAGCTCGTCCTGAGCGATAGAGGACATGATCGACAGCCGCAGCTCAGAGTCCTCGTCAAAGGTGTTGATGTTGTCGTTCTGGAAGAATACGCCTACACCGCAGCCAAGAAGCTGCCGCGTAAACTGAATGGAGTCCAGCGTATTACGGGCGAAACGGGAGATCTCCTTGGTGATGATCAGATCAAAAGTCCCTGCCGCTGCGTCCTCCAGCATGCGGTTGAAATTTTCACGGCGGCGGGTGGAGATGCCGGACAGACCCTCGTCGATGTAGCCGGGGACAAACGTCCACGCGGCGTTACGACGGATGAAGTCCTCGTAGTATTGGATCTGATTACCAAGAGAGTTCAGCTGTTCATCGGACTCGGAGGACACACGGGCATAGTACGTCACCCGCAGTGGAAGGTCATATAGACCCTTTGTCCGCAGCTGCTGCCGAATATCGTGAATGTCCATAGCTACACCCCACAATGAGTTCGTAATATCATGTTCTATATTGTAGCAAATGAAAAGAAAGAAAGCAAGCGCGAAATCCTGCTGAATGCGATGCCCTTGGGCATTCTCGGCTCTTCTTTTTGCCTGCGGTTGTAACACACCATTCTGGAAAGGCATTCAAATCACACGCGGGACGATAAAAAAACAAAAGAAGCTGCAGCGTATGAGGATTCAGCGGGATGGCCGCTTGACACCGTGTATTTTTTGAAATACTGCCGGACATGATACTACATAAGGAAGGAGGAAGGCGCAATGCCGATAGGGAAATCGACAAAAGAATGTGCATATCACGAGGGGATGCTGCAATATTTCAATAGAGTGCTGTTGGCGCAAGGCGTGATTAACGAGGCGGATTACAAGGAGATGCAAATGAAGATCCAATCGGCATATGCGCTGGTGGCGAAGGAAGGTAAATACAGGTATAGATGAAGCCGAGGTACTTCTAAACAGTGTACCCCGGCTTTGTTATGCCGTGATTTTAGCACGCGAAAAACGATATATCGAGAAAATATAAAGTGAAATATCAAACATTATTACAATCAGGCGTGAACTGCGCACGGCGGAATATGCCGATAAGCGAAAAATCTTATTTCACGTCAAAAGGAGGTAAACCACAATGTTTCCTTATATCAATTATAATGAGCTTGATGAGTTCTATACCCTGAAAGGTGTCGGCAATCTTCTAAGAATGGATAAGGAAACCTTGAAGCAGAGCTACAGAAGATACGACATCAACCCTCAACGCAATGAGATCGGGGATTGGGGGTTGAGTCGCTATGACCTGCGCCAATCACATAATTTTTTATATAAGGAGGGCAAGGCCGGTACCAATGGAAAGACGGATGATCCATGGGCAAGACAGAATTGCTGACGGTGGCCGAGACAGGCCACCAAACAGCAGGTACGGAAAATGATTTTGCAACATTTGATCTCTGCAATGAAAATTAGAAGAGAATGGAGGGTGAGCAGGCAGTATCTCGAAGATTTTTGCGAAACAATATGATTTAATATTTTTCTACCAGCGACACTCTCTGTCGATCCCGTTTGTTATACTCCTTCTTACCACAACAACGGAGGCCGTATTATGCAAAAGACATTGCTGGTGAAGTTGGTGGAGGAGTATTACGGCGCGTGGGGAGCCTGAGCAGGTCTACAGGCGCTTGGCGGAAGAACTGCGGCTGGTATAGGCCACAGTTCATGGCTAGCGTACTTTTCCGGTATCTGATTGGCCTGCAAAAGAAATCTGTGGTTTTCTCAAGGTACTGATGCATCTCTGAAACTTTTTGACTTCAGTTAAAACCATGTCATCATGAAATTCTGTGAAACCTTGCTGAACATGCCACATCTGATGTTTTGTGCGTGTTGCGAAACGGAAAACTGCCACTTTTATGCCACCTTTCCCCTCACCGGCACCGCCGACACAACCGAAAAAAGAGGAGAGGGAACTTCCCTCTCCTCTTTCAAAAAACCGGTGTTGGCGCGGTTTTGCTTACTTGCCGAAGTAGCGGTTCAGCAGACCCTCGAAGGCCTTGCCGTGGCGGGCCT
>CAKTGD010000022.1 GCA_934561335.1 uncultured Oscillospiraceae bacterium | reverse complement strand
CCCAGCGCCTCCGCCAGCGGCTCCAGCAGCGAGATGTCCGGGCAGCCCATGCCCCGCTCCCATTTGCTGACGGCCTTATCCGTCACATGCAGTGCCTCCGCCAGCTCCCGCTGGGTCAGCTTCAGTTCCTTGCGTCTCTGGGCGATGAATCTGCCCAACATTTCTCGATCCATGGGATCACCTCCGCCATCATGATAGCAAACCTGTGATAGCCGCGCAACCGACGCAGCGTTGACATACCCTTTCGGCGCGGATAAACGGGCCGTTTCTTTCCGTCCCTCTCCCTTACGATACGGAAAAAGGCGTCCGCTCTGGACGCCTTTTTCCGTACAAAACCCTTATTCAGGCAATGCTTTTAACGGTATAGCCCGCCTCCGTGACAGCCTCGCGGATGGCCTCATCGGTCACGTCGCCCTCCACCACGGCAGTGCCTGACGCCAGATCCACCGTGGCCTTCACGCCGCTCAGGGCGTTGAGGGCCTTCTCCACATGGGCCACGCAGTGGGCGCACATCATGCCCTCAATGGTAACGGTCTTTTTCATCGTCGGTTCCTCCTCATTCAATACAGTATTATGTTCTGCCGCAGACGATGCGGCATGAGCAGCAGCTTTCACATCCGGCTTCCACCGCCGCAGGCGCAATGCATTGGACACCACGCACACGCTGCTCAGCGACATGCAGGCGGCGGCGATCATGGGGTTGAGCAGCAGGTGCAGCGCCGGATACAGCGCACCGGCCGCCACGGGAATGCCCACACTGTTATAAAAGAACGCCCAGAACAGGTTCTGCCGGATGTTCCGCAGCACGGCGCGGCTCAGCGCCGCAGCACCGGCCACATCGGCAAGGCTGCTCTTCATCAGCACGATATCTGCCGACTCGATGGCAATGTCGGTACCCGCGCCGATGGCAAGACCCACATCCGCCTGAACCAGCGCCGGCGCGTCGTTGATGCCGTCACCCACCATGGCCACCAGCTGTCCCTCCTGCTGAAGCCGCGCCACACAGGCGGCCTTATCCTGCGGCAGCACCTGTGCGATCACCTGATCCACCCCTACCTGCCGGGCGATGGCCTTGGCAGTCTGGGCATTGTCGCCGGTCAGCAATACCACATGGCAGCCGCTTCGCTTCAGGGCGTCGATCGCGGCGGCGCTGTCAGGCTTCACCGTGTCAGCCACCGCCAGCATACCCAGCACCCGACCCTTCTGCGCGAAATACAGCACCGTTTTGCCGTCCTCCGCCCACGCGGCAGCCTGAGCGGAAAAGACCGCGATGTCCACGCCCTTGGCCTCCATATAGGGTGCGTTCCCTGCAAAAATAGTCTCCCCGTGCAGCGCAGCCTGTACACCGCCGCCGGGCACGGCGGCAAAGTCCGTCACCGGACACAGCGGGATGCACCGCTCCTGCGCCGCCTCGGCAACGGCACGGCTGAGGGGATGCTCGCTGGGCTGCTCCACGCTGGCCGCCACGCACAGAAGCTCCTCCTCGGTGACGCCATCGGCGGCGAGGCAGTCGGTCAGTCTGGGACGCCCTTGCGTAACGGTGCCGGTTTTGTCCAGCACCACTGTTTTGACCCGGCCCATCAGCTCCAGGGACTGGGCGGATTTGATCAGGATACCGTTCTCCGCCGCCTTTCCGGTACCCACCATAATGGCCACCGGTGTGGCAAGCCCCAGCGCGCAGGGGCAGGAGATCACCAGCACGGCGATCCCCACCGACAGGCAGAACGTCAGGCTCTGGCCGCCCACGAAGGCCCACAGCAGCGCCGCAGCCGCCGCGATGGACATGACCACCGGCACGAAAACGCCGCTGATCCTGTCCGCCAGCCAGGAAATCGGCGCTTTACTGGAGGAAGCCTCCTCCATCAGCTTTACGATCTGAGAAAGGGTGGTATCCCCTCCCACGCGGGTGGCCTTCAGCTCCAGATAGCCGCTGCGGCTGACGGTGGCGGAGGTGACCTTGTCCCCCACCGTCTTTTCCACCGGCAGACTCTCGCCGGTGATGGCGGATTCATCCACCGCGCCGCTGCCGGACACCACCACGCCGTCCACGGGAATCTTGCCGCCCTGACGCACCACCACGATATCTCCCTTTTGGATATCCTCTGCCGCCACCGTGACCTCCGCGCCGTCGCGCTTCACCACGGCGTTTTCGGGCGCCAGCGCCAGCAGGGCGGAAATGGCGTCAGTGGTTTTTCCCTTGCTGCGCTCCTCCAGATATTTGCCCACCGTCACCAGCGCGCAGATCATACCCGCCGACTCGAAGTACAGCTCCGGCATATCGGACGCCTGTCCCATCGCCAGACCCGCCAATTCAATCAGACTGTATAGCAGTCCTGCCCCGGCGCCCAGCGCCACCAGCGTGTCCATGTTGGGGCTGCGGCGCAGCAGCTGGGAAAAGCCCACCGTGAAATAGCTGCGGTTCAGAATCAGGATCGGCACGCACAGCACCAGCTGGAAAACGCCGTGGAGCATATGGCTGGCCGTGAGAAACGGCGGCAGCGGCAGTCCCATCATGTGTCCCATGCTGATATAGAAAAGAGGTACCAGACACACAAGGGACCACACCAGCCGGCGGCGCATCCGCGTCAGCGCCTCGTCCTGCCCGTGATGAAGGTCCTTTTTCACATCGGCCGCCCGCTTGGCGCCGTAGCCGCCGCGCGCCACGGCGGAGATGATCTGCTCCGCCGTCACCTTCTGCGGGTCATAGTCCACCTGTAAGGTGCCCAGCATCAGGTTCACCGCCGCGCTGCTGACCCCCGGCAGCTGACATGCCGCCTTTTCCACATGGGCCGCGCAAGCCGCGCAGGTCATACCCGTCACCGCAAATTTTTCCTGCATCACACCGCCCCCTTATTTCATCAGCTTTTGCAGCGTGGTCACCAGCTCGTCAATGACCCCGTCATCCCCCTGACGGATCCCGTCCGCCACGCAGGTACGGATGTGGGCAGCCAGCAGCTCCTTGCTGAAGCTGTTCAGCGCCGCGCTGACAGCGGACACCTGAATCAGAATATCGGGGCAATAGGCGTCTCTTTGCAGCATGTCCTTCAGCCCCCGCACCTGTCCTTCAATGCGGTTCAGCCGGTTTCCAAGCCTTTTTTGCTCCTCTTCGGAGCGGTGTTTCGTTTTATGCTGGCAGCAGCCGTCCATATCATATACCTCCCGGGGGTATTATTTGATGGTGGCATTATATACCCCCTCCGGGTATTTGTCAACGCTTTTCTTTGGGCTTGCACAGCACCGCCGCCAAGAGGCCGAATACCACCGCCGCGGCAATGCCGCCTGCGGCAGCGGTCAGCCCGCCGGTAAGAATGCCCATTCCTCCCTTCTCCTTCACCGCTCCGGCCACGCCGCGGGCCAGCGTGTAGCCAAATCCGGTCAGCGGCACGGTAGCGCCTGCTCCGGCCCAATCCACCAGCGGCTGATATAGCCCCGCCGCCTGCAAGGCGACGCCCGTCACCACATAGCCCGTCAGGATACGCGCCGGGGTCAGCTTGGTCAGGTCGATCAGCACCTGTCCGATCAGGCACAGCGCGCCCCCGCACAAAAAGCACCTTACATACGCCATTTCTTCCTCCTTATCGCTCCGCCGACAGCACCACCGCGTGGCACACCGCCGGCATGGTCTCCTTCTGAAAGACGGTGGTGGGGCTTTGCAGCGCCCCCGTGGGGGCAAAGATCATCCGCTTCCACCGGCGGCTTTTCAGTCCCGGCAGCAGATAGGCGCACAGCACCGAGGCGCTGCATCCTGCCCCCGAGCCGCCGGCGTGCATGTCCTGTCTTTCCCGGTCAAACAGCAGCAATCCGCAGTCGGTATAGCGGTCGTCCATGGGAAAGCCGTCCCGCGTCATCAGTTCCTTTACCGCGCTGTGGCCCACGGCGCCCAAGTCGCCTGTTACAATAAGATCATAATCCTGTGGCATGGTATGGGTATCCCGGAACAGTGTCTCCAGCGTGTCGATGGCAGCCGGTGCCATGGCCCCGCCCATGTTGCACGCATCGTTCACGCCCATGTCCACCACGCGTCCCATCGTAACGTGGGTCAGGTAGGGGCCGTCGCCGTCCCGGCCCAGTACGCAGCAGCCGCTGGCCGTGGCTGTCCACTGGGCGGTAGGGCACCGCTGCGAGCCGTAAGGCAGCGGCATGCGGTACTGCCGCTCGGCCGTGCAGTAGTGGGAAGACGTCATCACCGCCGCCCTGCGGGCCGCCCCGCTCTGCAAAAGCATGGCCGCCAGTGCCAGTCCCTCTCCCATGGTAGCGCAGGCAGCGTACAGACCGCCCACACTGAACGGCTGGTTCCGCAGGGCAAAATTGCTGGCGGCACACTGGTTCAGCAGGTCGCCCGCCAGCACCAGATCCAACTCCTCCGGCCGCATGCCGCCTCGCGCCAGCGCATGGTGCAGCGAGCGCTGCTGAAAAACGGATTCCGCCTTCTCCCAGCTGGACTGCCCGCAAAAGGAATCCGTCTCGATCTCGTCAAAATAACGGCCAAGCGGCCCTTGTCCCTCCAGCCTTCCGCCGATGCTGCCCCATGACAGCACACCCACGCCGCCGCAAAGACTGACCGTCCGTCCCGTCCGATGCATTTCCATTTGCCTTCACCTCACAGTTTTCCGGTAGTATGCGGCGCAGGCAGTAAAATATGTGTGGTGGTTTTTCTCCCCTTCTGCCGGCATATAGCGGGGAAACAGCAACAAATTCTTGCCATCTTTCCCCATATGTGCTATTCTGTATACTGATATTTTATCGGTATACGGGAGGCGGAGCCATGGCGCTGCTGGCAGACAAGCGGCTTTTTTTACTGGATATGGACGGTACGCTCTATCTGGACGAGCACCTCTTCGACAAGGTTCCGGAATTTCTGGCGCTCATTCGCCGCCGGGGCGGCCGGTATCTGTTTTTGACCAACAATTCCTCGCGGGGTTCGGCGGACTATATTGCCAAGATGCGCCGCCTCGGTATCGAGACCGTCCCCGAGGACTACCTCACCTCAGCCGATGCGGCCCAGCATACGCTGCTGACGGAGTTCGCCGGACAGAAATGCTACGTCTCCGGCACGGCATCGCTGTGCAAACAGCTGGCACAGGCGGGCATCGACGTAACGGATACCCTGTCCGACGATATTACCGTGCTGCTCAGCGGCTTTGACACGGAGCTGACCTTTCAGAAGCTGGAGGACAGCTGCATCCTGCTGAACCGTGGCATCACATGGCTGGCCACCAATCCCGACTGGGTGTGTCCCACCCGGTACGGTTTCGTGCCGGACTGCGGCAGCGTGTGCCAGATGCTGACCCGGGCCACCGGCAGAAGCCCCCGCTTTCTGGGAAAGCCTCAGCCGGAGATGGTGCGTCTGGCGCTGGCGCGCACCGGCTTTGCCCCTCGGCAGGCCGTCGTTGTGGGCGACCGGCTGTATACCGACGTAGCCTGCGGCGTCAACGCCGGTGTTGACAGCATCTTTGTCCTCAGCGGCGAGGGCAGCGTGGACGATATTGCCGAATACCATATCAAGCCAACGTGGATCTATCGGGATATTGCTCTGCTCTATCATGAACTGAAGGAGAACGCGATATGAAGCTCAACTACAAACGCACCATTCTGGTGGGCTTTGCCTTTTTCCTGATCTGTGCTTTCTGGCAGGCCTATGATAACACCATTCCTCTGATCCTCACCAACAAGTTCGGCATGAGCCAGACCTGGTCCGGCATCATCATGGCGCTGGATAATGTGCTGGCGCTGTTCATGCTGCCGCTGTTCGGTGCCATCTCCGACAAGTGTACCCACCGTACCGGGCGGCGCACGCCCTTCATCGTGCTGGGAACGCTGGTGGCCGCAGTAGCCCTGATCTGTCTGTCCTTTGCGGACAATGCCCAGCTGAAAAATCTCAGGCTCGGCCCGGCAGTGGATGATCCCGCCGGTCTGCGGATGATCTATCAGGCCCAGGCCGACAAGCAGTTGATGACCCCTTCCGGCAAAAGCTTTGTCCTCTCCCAGCAATTCTCCGAGGATGAGTTTGCCGCCATTGACAGTCAGATCACCGATCATACGGGCAAAACCGTCACCAATCCCGACTATACCAACTATGTAACCCCCGCCCGGCAGGCCTATGCCCGCGGCGTCACCCGGAGCCATCCAGGCACGCTGGTCTTTTTCATTGTGCTGCTGCTGGTGATTCTGGTGGCCATGGCCTCCTTCCGCTCCCCCGCCGTGGCGCTGATGCCGGATGTAACCGTAAAGCCGCTGCGCTCCAAGGCCAACGCCGTCATCAACCTGATGGGCAGCGCCGGCGGTATTCTGGTGCTGGCGCTGGGCATGGTGTTTGCCACCTCTGCCGTGGGCAATTCCCTGATGAGCTATACCGGCTATTTCAGCGTCATCGCCGCCATTATGCTGGCCGCGCTGGTGATCTTCATGCTGACCGTCCGCGAGGTGGAATGGTCGCAGGAGATGCAGCGTGACAGCGTTGCCTCCGGTATCGAACCGGTATCGGCGGAAGGCGGCTCCGGTGAGGAGCACCGGCTCTCCACCGGCGAGGTAAAGTCCCTGCTCTTTATTCTGCTGAGTATTGTGCTGTGGTTCTTCGGCTATAATGCCGTCACCAGTAAATACTCCGTGTACGCCAGCAATATTTTGCATAAGGACTATAACCTGACATTGATCATTGCGCAGGCGGCGGCCATCGCAGCCTACCTGCCGGTAGGCCTGATTTCCAGCCGTGTAGGGCGTAAGCGGGCGATTCAGGCAGGCGTCATTATGCTGACCGTTGCCTTTGGCGTGGCAGGCTTTTTACATGCGCAAAGTCCCACCGCGCTGATGAACGTCATGTTCGCGCTGGCCGGCATCGCTTGGGCCACCATCAATGTGAACTCCTTCCCCATGGTGGTGGAGCTGTGCAGCGGCGGCAACGTGGGCAAATACACCGGCTTTTACTACACCGCCTCCATGCTGGCGCAGGTGGCCACTCCCATGCTCTCAGGCCTTCTGATGGATAAGCTGGGTATGCGGGTGCTGTTTCCCTATGCCGCGGTGTTCGTGGCGCTGTCCTTTGTCACCATGCTGTTTGTCCGCCATGGTGACAGCAAGCCCGCAGCCAAGCTGGGGCTGGAAGCTTTAGAAGATTTGGAGAACGACTGATATGCTATTACTTTGGATCCTTTTGGCACTGATCGTACTGGTATTGCTGCTGTATATTCTGTGTCTGCGCTGCCGCCGCCGGACGGACTGGGCGCGTTTCCGCGGCTGGTATTACGCACACCGCGGCTACCATGACAAGCCCCGCATCCCCGAAAACTCCATTCCCGCCTTCCGCCGGGCCGTGCAGCACGGCTTCGGCGCGGAGCTGGACGTGCATCTGATGAAAGACGGCCATCTGGCCGTCATCCACGACGCTTCACTGCTGCGCACGGCAGGCGTCGATGTGCAGATCGAGGATCTGACGGCGGCGGAGCTTTCCCAATATAAGCTGGAGGGCAGCGAATATCATATTCCGCTGCTGGAAGAGGTGCTGCCCATTTTTTCCGGAAAGGCGCCGCTGATCGTGGAGCTGAAGGCGGAGCGTGGCAACGCCGAGGCGCTGGCTGCCGCCGTCTGCAAGCTGCTGGATAAGCACCGCGGCGTTACCTGCTGTCTGGAATCCTTTGATCCCCGGTGCCTTGCATGGCTCTGGCAGAACCGGCCCGATGTTGTGCGGGGCCAGCTGAGCGAAAACTTCAGCCGCCACGGTGACGGGCAAAACTTGCCCGGCGTCGTGCGGTGGGCGCTGAGCAATCTGCTGCTGAACTGCCGTACCCGGCCGGATTTCATCGCCTATCGGTTTGAAGACCGCAAATGCCTGTCCCTGCGGCTGTGCCGCAGGCTGTATGGTGCCCAGGAATTCAGCTGGACCATTCGCTCCGAAGCGGATATGGCCGCCGCCGAATCAGCCGGCGCGCTGGTCATCTTTGAACAATTTGACCCAAGGGGGATCAACAAATGAGAGTAATCACCGGCTCTGCCCGCGGCAGGATCCTGAAGGAATTACAGGGGCTGGAGACCCGTCCCACTACGGGAAAGGTAAAAGAGAGCATCTTCTCCATCATTCAGTTTGACATTGAGGGGCGGCGGGTACTGGACCTGTTCGCCGGAACCGGTCAGCTGGGCATTGAGGCCCTCAGCCGCGGCGCACGGCAATGCGTGTTCATTGACCAGCGCAACGACGCGGTGAAGCTGATCCGGGAAAATCTGGAGGTCTGCGGCTTGAGCGACCGGGCGGTGGTGCGCAGCGGCGACGCCATGGCCTATCTGAAAAGCGGCGAAAAGTTTGACATCGTCTTTCTGGATCCCCCCTATGCCTCCGATCTTTTGATCCGGGCACTGGAGGATATCGCCGCATTTGACATTTGCCGCGAACATGGTATAATTGTGGCGGAAAGTGCCGTAGAAACGGAATTACCGGCACTGGCGCCGCCCTATTCGCTGTACCGTCAGTATCGATACGGCAAAATCAAGCTGAGCGTCTATCACCGCAGCGGAAACGAGGATACCCTATGAAGATCGCCATTTATCCCGGCAGCTTTGACCCCATCACACTGGGGCATCTGGATATACTCAGCCGGGCCGCCCGGTGCTTTGACCGGGTATATATGTGCGTGATGGTCAACTGTGACAAAAAACAGCCCATGTTTACGCAGGAAAAGCGGCTGGAGCTGATCCAAAAATCCATTGCCCACATTCCCAACGCGCAGGCGGAGCTGTTTTCCGGGCTGCTGGCAGACTATGCCCGGCAGAAAAACGCCCACATCATTGTCAAGGGTGTGCGCAATATGACGGATTTTGATTCAGAGATGCAGATGGCCCGGATCAATCAGGGTATTGACCCCACGCTGGAAACGCTGCTGCTGCCCGCTCAGGCAGAATTCGAGCATTTCAGCTCCACGATGGCCCGCGAAATGATCCGCTATCACCAGCCTTTAGAAAAGTATGTACCCGCACCGGTTGCGGAGGAATTGATGAAAGGATGTGACCGCTGACATGGAAGAAAAAGACGTACAGCGCCTGATTGACATGCTCTATACCATGATTGACGAGGCCAAGAGCGTTGCTTTCAGTGCCGAAAAATGCACCATCAACCGGGATGAGGCGCTGGACATTCTGGACGAAATGCGCTCCAAGCTGCCTCTGGAGCTGAAAAAGGCCAAGGAGCTGATTGCCGCCCGCAACGACTATGTGGCCGGGGCTAAAAAGGAAGTAGAGAAGATGATGCGTCAGGCCGAGCTGGACGCAAAAACCATCGTCTCGGAAAGCGAAGTCATTCAGCAGGCACGGCAAAAGAGTGCCGATATCATCCACCGGGCCGAGGAGCGCAGCCGCGAGCTGTACCGCGTGGCCAACACCTATACCGAGGATGCGCTGCGCCGCACGGAAGAGGCTATCCAAACCGCGCTGGCCGAGGTGCAGTCCTCCCGTGTCCAGTTCCGCACCGCCTCTCAAGAGCAGATGCAGGCCGCTCAGGAACACCTGAAGCAGGATGCCGCCAAAAACGGGGACGACACCAACAAGTAAATCCGCCGCCATCAACCGCCTGAGGCAGGAAGCTCCCTGCCTCAGGCGGTTTTTTCCTTTTGCACCTCTCAGCCCATCTGTGTAAAACTCACAAATTTTCAATCATAATTTCTACACTTTGCACAACTTCCCTCATTTTGTGCCATTCTTCGTCAGAAACACAAGATATTGTGTTCCTGACGTTTTCTCTTTTTCAAAGTGAAACATACGTTTTATTGTTGCTCTTTTTATAGGAAAATGCTGGAAATGCAGCCCGCAACCCCCTGTATTTGCTGCAAAATTTTCCCTTGCAATCTCTTTCCGATTTCGCTATACTGTGAACTAGTGGTGAATAGTGGAGCCAATATCCACATTTGTGGTGGATAATCCCACACTTCACGCAAAACGGTCGGGAGGTGAAGAACATGACAGGTCAATATGCGCACACCATTGACGCCAAGGGCCGTCTGTTCATCCCCGCCAAGCTGCGTGAGGAGCTGGGCAGCACCTTCCACGTCACCATAGGGCAGGATCACTGCCTGTCGGTATACTCGGACGACAGCTGGAACACCGTGATGGACAAGCTGAAAACCATGAATTACAGCGATGTCAAGCGGCTGCGCCCCATGTTCGCGCTGGCCGCCGACTGTGAGCCGGATGCGCAGGGCCGTATCCTGCTGCCGCTGAAGCTGCGGCAGTACGCAGGCCTGGAAAAAGACGTGGTGGTCACCGGCAGCTTCGACCGGGTAGAGATCTGGAATGCCCAGCGCTGGGCCGAAATTGAAAATGCCGCCTTTGCTGACGGTTCTCTAGAGCTGGCCATGGCGGAAATGGGGCTTTAAGGCATGGAAATAAACCACAATGTACAGGAGGATCTCCTCTATGGCCATCGTCCGGTGCTGCTCAATGAATGTCTGGAGGCGCTGAACATCCGTCCCGATGGCGTGTATGTGGACGGCACGCTGGGCCGTGCCGGTCACTCGCTGGAGATTGCCCGGCGGCTGACAAGCGGCCGGCTCATCGGCATTGACCGGGACGAGACTGCCATCGCCGCTGCACAGGAGCGGCTTCGTGACTATCAAGCTCGCGTCACGCTGGTACACAGCAATTTTGAACGCATCGGTGAAATATTGGACGAGCTGCACATTTCCGGTGTGGACGGCATGCTCTTCGATCTGGGCGTGTCCTCCCCCCAGCTGGACGATGCGCAGCGGGGCTTCAGCTACATGCAAGATGCGCCGCTGGATATGCGGATGGATCGCAGCGCGGCGCTGGATGCCCGCCAGGTGGTCAATAGCTGGTCCTACGAGGAGCTGCGCCGCATCCTCTATGAGTATGGTGAGGAGCGCTATGCCCCCGCCATTGCCAGAAATATCTGCCGTGTGCGCCAGTCGGCGCCTATCGAGACCACCTATCAGCTGGTGGACGTGATCCGCTCCGCCATGCCGCCTCAGGCGCTCCGTGAAAAGCAGCACCCTGCCAAGCGCAGCTTTCAGGCGATCCGCATCGCCGTCAACGGTGAACTGGACGCCCTCCCCCCTATGCTGAGCGCCGGTTGCGAGCACCTGAATACAGGCGGCCGCCTTGCCGTGATCTCCTTCCATTCGCTGGAAGACCGCATGATTAAAAAAACCATGCAGGAGCTGGCCACCGGCTGCACCTGTCCCACCAGCTTTCCCGTTTGTGTGTGCGGGAAAAAGCCCAAAATGAAACTCATCTCCCGCAAGCCCATTGTGGCGGGCGAGGCGGAGCTGGCCGAAAATCCGCGGGCACGAAGCGCCAAGCTGCGGGTCGCAGAAAAATTATAAGATACCCAAAAGAGAGAGAAAAAAAGAGAGGAGTGCTTCTCCGTGACCGATGAACGCCGCCGCAACATGACAATGATATACGGTTCTCTGGCCTATGATCTGGATTCGATGGTGCGTGAGCGCCAGTTGGAGGAAGCCGGAGACATGCGTCCCAGCGCGCCCGCGCCCCAGCCGAAGGCACAGCGCCGTCCGCAGGTGCAGGCCAAGGCCCGTCCCTCCGCATTGCTGTTGGGCGGCATTGTTGTCATCGCAGCGCTGGTGATGGTGCTGCTGCTGGGTTATGTCCAGCTGACCACCGTCTCCAACCATGTGGTTACCATCAAGCAGGAGCTGGCCGCTCTGGAGGATGAGCATGTCTCCTTGCTGACCGAATACGAAAAGACCTTCGATTTGGCCACCGTCAAGGCGGCCGCCGAGGAGGCCGGTATGTCCAAGCCTACCTCCGGTCAGATCCAGTATATTGACCTGAGCGGCGCCGACGCCGCCGTGGTCTACGCAGATGAGCCCGGCATCATTGAAAAAACCGTCACCACTTTGAAAAGCAGCGCACGGTCCCTATGGGAATATTTCCGCTGAACACACCGTATAATGACGCAAACAGCAAGGAGTAAGAAGATCAATTCTTGCTCCTTGCTTTGGACTTTCCATATCCCTCTCCATCCACCCGCAAAAGGAGCCGCACCATGCCGCAGAATTACCCGCACAACCGCCAGAATCCCGGCCGAAAGGACGAATCCATTCGCCGGGCCAACCGTGTTATCCAGAGCCGCACCTTTGTGCTGATGCTGATTATGGGCATCGGCATGTTCATCGTGCTGTTCTTCAAGCTGTATTCCCTTCAGATCACCCGCCACGAGGAGCTGCAATCCAAGGCAGTCAGCCAGCAGACCCGCAGCAGCGTGGTCACGGCCAACCGCGGCACGATCTACGATGCCTCCGGCAACATTCTGGCCATCTCATCCACGGCGGAGACGATTTTCCTCTCACCCAAAGAGATCAACGACGCGCTGAACGATGAGAAAAATCCCGTGGCATGGACCAAGGAGATTCTGGCCGGCGCACTGGCCAAAATTCTGGATATCAGCGAGGACGGCATCCTGAAAAAAATGGCCCGGACCGACTCCATGTACGAGATTTTAAGATACCGTGTGGAGGAGGACGTTGCCAATCAGGTGCGCCAATACATCAATGAAAACAAGGTCAAGGGCGTATTCCTGACCACCGATGCCAAGCGCTACTATCCCTACAGCGACCTTGCTTCCCACGTCATCGGCTTTGTAGGCACCGACTATACGGGTCTGTACGGGCTGGAGGCGGAATATGACAAGCAGCTGCAAGGAAAATCCGGCCTTGTGGTTACGGCGAAGGACAACCGGCAGAACGACATGCTGTTTGAGTATTCCCAGTATTTCGCCCCGGAAAACGGCGATGAATTGCAGGTAACGCTGGAATCCACCGTGCAGTACTATCTGCAAAAGGGCATGGAGGAGATGTGCAGCGCCTTCTCCCCGGCCAACGGCGCCACCGGCATTATTATGGACGTGCGCAACGGCGGCATTCTGGCCATGGCCTCCTACCCCAACTACGATCTGAACGATTTTGCCACCGTCAGCGACAAAACGCTGCTGGAGCGCATTGAGCGCGGCGAGCTCGACACGGGTGACGCGCAGCTGATCCAATGGCGCAACAAGGCGCTGAACGATACCTTCGAGCCCGGCTCCACCTTCAAGGTCGTGACGCTGGCCGCCGCGCTGGAGGAAGGGCTGATTGATGAGAATACCATGGTCAACTGCGGCGGCGCAGTGACCATCTCCGGGCAGACCATCCACTGCTCCAACGTTGCCGGACACGGCTATCAAAACCTGAAGCAGACAGTGGGTAACTCCTGCAACCCCGCCTTTATCTCCTACGGTCTGAAGCTGGGCACAGATAAATTCTATGAATACATGCGCTCCTTTGGCCTTATGTCCGCCACAGGCATTGATCTGGGCGGCGAGGCCACCGGCGTATTTGCCGCAGACGCCAGCTTTACCCAGCTGGATCTGGCCTGCTATTCCTTCGGTCAGAACTTCACCGTCACGCCGCTGGCCCTGATCACGGCGCAGGCCGCCTGCGTCAACGGCGGATACCTCTATACCCCTCACTTTGCCAAGCAGATCACCGACAGCGAGGGGAACGTGATCTGGCAGCATGACGATACGCCGGTGCGTCAGGTCATCAGCGAGGAAACCTCCGCCACCGTCCGGGAATGTCTGGAATATGTGGTGGCCAGCGGCACCGGTAAAAACGGTCAGGTGGCAGGCTACCGTATCGGCGGCAAGACCGGCACGGCCGATAAGGGCCAGACCGGCGACGTGGTGGTTTCCTTCCTGTGCTTTGCCCCGGCAGACGATCCTCAGATCATGATGCTGATCACCATGGATACCCCCAGCCGCTCCACCGGCACCTATGTATCCGGCGGCAACATGGTCGCGCCCACAGCCAGCCATATTATGGAGGAGATCCTCCCCTATCTGGGCATTGAGCCCAGCTATAGCGCCGAGGAGCTGATGGGCGTGGACACCACGGTTCCCAATGTGATCGGCATGTCCGTGGCAGAGGCCAAGGACCGCATGAAGGAGCGCGGCTTTGCCTGCAAGGTGGAAGGCGACGGCGAGAATATCACCGACCAGACGCCTGTGGGCGGCGCCATCATTCCGGGAAAATCCACTGTTGTGCTGTATGCCGGTGCCGAAAAATCGGATAAAATGTGTACAGTGCCCTCTCTGGTGGGACGCACGCCCTCCGAGGCCAACACCGCCGTCACCAATGCGGGCCTGCTGATCCGTTTTACCGGCACGACCAGCTCTGAATCCAACACCGTACTGGTGTTCAGTCAGGAGCAGGAGGCCGGAACGGAGGTACCCGCCGGAACGGTCATTACCGTGCGGCTGGGGGATACCACTGTGCGGGACTAAAGACGCAGCTTTTGCCATATAACCGGCAGATAAAGTCCTTTTCTATGCGTTTTATGTCTGCTATACTGGTGCCAAGCGGTATACCGTCCCGAAACGATAGCTGTACCGTTCCCAAACAGAACTTGAGGAGGAATCTTCCATGAAATTAAAAGACGTATTGAAGGGGCTGCCTATTCTGTCTGCCACCGCGGATCTTGAAGGCGAGATCAGCGGCGTGAGCTATGACTCCCGCTCTACGGAAAGCGGAAACGTATTTGTAGCCATCAGCGGCGAGGCGGTGGACGGCCACCGCTTCATCCCCATGGCCGCCGAAAAGGGCGCGGTCTGCGCGGTATGTGAG
>CAKTGD010000021.1 GCA_934561335.1 uncultured Oscillospiraceae bacterium | reverse complement strand
AACTCTCAAGGATGGCGATGCAGCCAACTCTCTTCAGGGAGCAAGTTTGCAGCCAGGTGATCTTTGGTTTGTTGATAACAATGGCGATGGTGTCATCAATGATGCTGATAAGACAGAGATTGGTAACCCTCATCCAGATGTGACCATGGGTATCAACCTTGGTGTCGGTTACAAGGGATTTGATCTTTCTGTTTCAGGCTATGCTGCATTAGGTCAGCAGGTTGCACATTCTTATCGTCGTTTTGGTGATAGCCAGTATGACAACTGGTCTACTAATGTATATAACTACTGGCATGGTGAAGGTACAGGCAATGGTCGCTATCCACGACTTACAGCAGGTACTAATACCAATATGATTCAGGTTTCAGACATCTACGTAGATGATGCAAGCTATTTCCGTCTCCAGACTTTGACTGTTGGTTATGACTTTACCAAGATTTGGAAGAATAGTCCATTCCAGCAACTTCGTCTCTACTTCCAGGCTCAGAACCTCTTTACCATTACAGGTTATGACGGCATGGATCCAGAGCAAGGCTCATCTATTGCAAGCGAAAGCTGGGTGACTGGTGTTGATATTTGTAACTATCCACAGCCTCGCACTTTCCTTGTAGGTGTTAATGTTAAATTCTAAAAAGAATGCACAATGAAAAAGATTAAATATTATATAGGAGCAGCAGCTTTGCTGTTGGGCGGACTTTCTTCTTGTACTCTTGATACAGTCAACTATACAGAGAAAGACCAGACAAACTTCCCACAGACGACCAATGATCAGGCACAAGCATTGGCTGCCATTTACCAGAATTTGAATGTGGTGAATGCAAATCCACAGATGTCTTGGTTTTATGTGGCTCAATTGGCATCGGATGATGCTCTTGGCGGTGGTGGTGAAAATGATATCTTGATGCAGGCTGAGGATTTGCTGTCGGTTTCTACAACAAACATGACCGAGCAGTTCTGGAAAGACCGTTATGAGGGTATCATGCGCGCCAACACTTTGTTGGATGCTATGGGAGAAAATGGTGACCCTCAGACACGTGGAGAGGCTTTGTTCTTGCGTGCATACTACTATTATGAGTTGTCTTCCATGTATGGTAATATTCCTTTGACTACAACCAGCCAAAAGGTAGAGCCGGTTCAGGCTACTGCTGCACAAATCTGGGGACAGATTCTTCAGGATCTCTATACTGCAGCTACTACGATGCCTGCTACCCGCAGAACCGATGGTCATGTAGATAAGTATTGTGCTGAAGGTATGCTCGGACGATGCTGGTTGTATTACACCGGTATGTACTGCAATGGTGAAGACTTGGCTGGTTTGACAAGTACCAGTTATAGTCCATTGACAGAAGTTGAGCTTCCTGACGGAACCAAGTTGACAAAACAGATGGTTGTAGACTGCATCAACGATTGTGTGAACAATTCAGGCTATAGCCTCGTGGGCGATTTCCGTAATCTTTGGGCTTATACAAATAGATGCACGGTAAAGGATTATGCATATACAAGTGGCGCTAAGGATAAAGATGGCAATGCTTTGAAATGGGTAGAGGATGACGAAAACGGTAATGCTAACCCAAGTCAGACAGAGCGTATGTTCTCTATCAAGTTTAATAAGCAGGCTTCTTGGAATACAACCATTGGTTATGCTAATGGTTATGCTCTTCATTTCGGTGTGCGTGGTACTGCTTGCTTCCCATTTGGTGCAGGTTGGGGCGCAGGTCCTGTAGCTCCTAATTTGGTTTCAGACTGGAAGGCTGCCGAGCCTACTGATATGCGTATGAATGCAACTATTCAGAACATGCAGGATTTGGAAGGCTTTGCTCTTGGAGGCGGTGGTGACTTCTTACAGGAGTCTGGATATTATGACAAGAAGCTTTCACCTGTTGAGGCTAAGAAAGATGATGGTACCGTTTCTGTATGTTTTGAGAACTTGATGTATCCTGACAACTGGAGTGTTGCTGGAGCAGAAAACTTGCAGTTGAACAACATTCATGATTTGGTATTGATGCGTTTTGCTGAGGTTCTCTTGATGCAGTCTGAACTTACCGAGAATGCTGATGGAATGAACAAGGTGCGTGCTCGTGCCGGTCTTCCTGCTGTTAGCTATTCTTTGCAGGCATTGCAGAATGAACGTCGTTTTGAGTTGGCTTTCGAAGGCTTGCGCTGGAATGATATTCGTCGTTGGCATATTGCTGCAGCTGCTCTTGATAAGCAGACAGGTACCAAGATTTACAATAAGGGTATAGAAACAACTAACACTCGTTCTGGTTTTTCTTATTCTGCTCGTTATAATGCTACGGCAGGATTCCAGAAGAAACCGGAAAATCAGGTTAGTTTGTCAGAGGGTGGCATCCAGCAGAACCCTGGTTGGGATGATGCTTCTTCTATGTACACCAAGTGGTAATTCCTTATCTTATTATTGTTGAATATTAAATGAATTATACAATGAAAAAAATATTATATGCAATACCTTTGCTCGCATTGATTTTTGCGTCTTGCGATCCTAAAGAGATAGATCTGGGTTCACCTGACAGTGCCATCTCTGAAAATGCTTTGGCCGAAGGTTTCAGCTTTTCTCAGTGGTCTGACGAATCACATTCTACACCACAGGCTGATGGTAATTATTTCACATACACTACCAATCCCGCTCAGCCTGTAATCGTGTACCAGCTTGTTGATGGTAAAATGAATGTTATCGGCTCTGGTTCATCTGGTCAGTTTAAGATTGTTCCTAAAAGAGGACAGGCATCAGAGCAGGTATTCTATGTGAGAAGTGCAAATCATGAGTCGGCAACAACAGTTCAGGAAAATGCCAATGTATATGTTCCTCAAGACTTGACACCTGAAATGAAACTTCTTGTCAGTGATGGTGGTGAGAAGGTATGGAAATGGGATACTGAGTTCGGCTCTTGGGGTAATATGGGTTATGCTCCAGGTGATGGTGAATCATTTGCAACTTCTGGAAATGGTAAATGGTGGGGCGTTGGCGATCCTGCCATCCTTAATACGCCGGATCAGCTGAAGAATGCTCCTAATGGTCAGCCACAAGGTGATGCTAGCGTTAAGGCTTTCATGAAGTTCTATGAGGATGGTACAATTGAAACTTATGACTCTTTGGGTAATGTCCTTCGTAAAGGAAAGTTTGAAATGAAGGATTATGATGGTACCCGTCATGTACCTACTATTGATGGAAGTCAGACTGCTTGGTCTTACGGTACATTCCATACAACTGCAGGTTCTATCATGTGGCCATTTATGATTAATGGTGGAGGTGAAGTGCTTCCTGAGGATTTCGAAGTCCTTCAGATTGATGTCAACCATTTGAAGCTTGTTTATGCAAAACCTGGTACTGGTGCTTGGAGCGAAGCAACATTCTGGGCTTTCAAGAGTGAATCTGATGGTATTGGTGCTTTGGCTGGTTACGGTTCTAAGTCTTGGACTTGGGATACAGAGTTCCGTTCTGATGGTGGCGCTTGGGGTAATATGGGTTATGCTCCTGGTGATGGTGACTCTTTCGCTAGTTCTGGAAATGGACTCTGGTGGGGATGTCCTCCTGCAGATTTGACAGGTCAGTTGAAGCATTCTGATTCAGGTGTTGCTACCGGTGAGGAAGATCCTAATGCCTATATGACCTTTGATTGGAAAGCTGGTTTGATTACCTCTTATGATGCTGCTGGTAAGCAGATTCGTCAGGGTAAGTTTGAAATCCAGAACTGGGGCAATGGTGAGCGTACCATCGCTACGGTTGATGGAAGTCAGAACCAGTGGGCTTTAGGTAAGCTCCATACTGATCCGGGTTCTATCCTATGGCCATTCCGTATCAATGGTGGTGGTGAAACACCAACCGACTTCGAAATCATGCAGTTGAATAGTGACCACTTGAAGCTGATTTATGCAGCTCCTGGCACAGCTGGCTGGGGTGAAGCAACTTGGTGGGCATTCAAGGCAAAGAAATAGAACATGAAATAATCGTTGTGATTATAATATAAATAAGGTTAGGCCTCGGCTGTAGTGATTACAGTCGGGGCTTTTTCTTGCTTGATAGCTAAATAGTTGCGTAAATGTTTGGCGGTTACGATAATTAGTCGTAACTTTGCCAAATTATTTAAATATTGGCTGCTATGGCAAAAGATACTGTTATTTATAATCATGATGGACTGGAAATTCCAGTTGATGATTGGAAACATGGGGAGCACTCTTTCATAGAGTTAACTCATGTGATTCAAAGTACTCACGATGCAGCACAAACTTGTGCGGTCAAAGCTATCAATCGTATGCAAACGATGCGCAATTGGCTCATCGGCTACTATATCGTGGAGTTTGAACAGCACGGCAAAGATCGTGCTGAGTATGGTTCGCAACTTCTAAAGAAATTGGAGGAACGGGTAAATCGAAAGGGATTAAATGTTACACTGTTTAAAAATGCTCGTAACTTTTATCTGCTTTATCCACAGATGGTGGATAATTTTGTCTTTTTGAATGTTCCATTATCTAATTGCGAGGGTATTCCAAAAAGTCCGACACTGTCGGACTTTTTGAGCACAAAACTTGAAAAGGAAAAAAGTCCGACAGTGTTAGACCAATTGAAAACTTCGGGTAAATTGATAATTGCTAAGTTGTCTTTCTCTCATATTGTGGAGATAATGGCTGTTGATGATTCTCTTGCTCGTTACTTCTATGAGCAGGAGTGTATCAAATGTACATGGTCTGTTCGTGAATTGCGTCGACAGATTAGTACCAACCTTTATGTTCGTGCAGGAATAAGCACTAACCCTGAGAAAATGATGTCTTTGCCTACAATGAAAGGTCATGATTCTAATGCCTTGCAAATCAGAGAACCATTTACTTTTGAGTTCTTGGGATTGAAAGCGCAAGAGGTTGTTACTGAACACGACATAGAGGAAGCTCTGATTTCTCATTTGCAGGAATTCTTGTTGGAATTAGGAAAAGGTTTTTGTTTCGAGTCGCGCCAGAAGAGAATCGTGATAGATGATGAGTATTACTATCCAGACTTGGTATTTTATAATAGAGTGTTGCATTGTAGTGTTATCTTAGAATTGAAAGACGAGGAATTCTCTCATGAGAATCTTGGTCAACTCAATGCGTATGTTTCGTATTATAAGGAAAATGAAATGCAGCCTGGGGATAATCCGCCAATAGGAATATTGCTTTGCACAAGAAAGGGTAAGAAAATGGTGGAGTATGCATTGGCTGGAATGGATAGCCAGCTCTTCGTCTCTACCTACATGCTTCAATTGCCAGATAAGAAAACTCTTGAAGACTTTCTGCTAAAGCAACTTGGTGAACAACTATAAGGTAAAGCCTCGGCTGTCGTTCTACAGTCGGGGCTTTTCTTTGCTCTGTCACAGCAATTGTAATATATTGAGACTATTTGAATTCATCAAGAAATCATAGACGTTCATAATAATGATTCCGTCGTCATTTTGATATGTTGGTGTTGGAGTTCCAACAATGACATATTTAGTAAATCCATCTTTAATTTTCAGAAGAGAGTTCATTTCTTGGTCTATTTTGTCTTGGGTGGGCAAAGCATATGCAACTTGAATATAGTACCTCTTGAATCCTTGGTTGCATACGAAATCTACTTCGAGCATAGATTGCTTGCGTTTGCCATCTGCATCTGTCTTGCTGATTGGAACTTGACCAACATCTACAGATAGACCTCTGAGTCTTAACTCATTGTAGATGGCGTTCTCCAATAGGTGCGTAAATTCTGTTTGTCGAAAATTGAGCCGTGCATTTCGCAGTCCTAAGTCTGAGAAATAATATTTGGAGGGTGTGCTAATATACTTTTTGCCTTTGATGTCATATCTTACAGATTTCTCTATCAGAAACGCATCTTGCAACAAATCAAGATAACTTTTGATGGTATCTTGGCTTAAGTTGCTCTGCTTGATAGACTTAAAACTATTGGCCAGTTTCGCAGGGTTTGTTAAACTGCCAATGTTGGAGGCCACAAGCGTAATGAGTTCTTCCAAGTCGTCGTCTTTTAAAATAGTATATCTTTCTTTGATATCACGTAGATATGTGTGGGTAAACAGATTCTTGAGGTACTCTACCTTTCTGTTGGTTTCGTTCATCGTAACTACTTGTGGCAGCCCACCATATGTTAGGTATTCGTTCAGAAGGTCTTCTCGGTTTCCTTCTTTTACTGATGTAAACTCTTGGAAACTGAGAGGTGTAATCTTGATTTCATCTCCTCTGCCTCTAAATTGTGTTATTACATCTTTAGAGAGGAATTTTGCATTACTTCCTGTAACATATACGTCTGCGTTGGTGATTTTGAGATAGCTATTTAAGACATCCTCGAATTCTGGCACTAGCTGTACTTCGTCTAACAGTATATAGTGCATTTGGCTATCTACAAACTTAGAGTCTATATGTTTGAGGAGCGCATCAGGATTTCTTAGGAATGCATTTCGGCGGTCTTCCAGGTCTACCTTGATAATATGCTGCTCATCTACTCCTTGGCTTTTGAGATAATTTGTGAATAAGGTAAACAATAAATATGACTTTCCGCATCGGCGTATTCCGGTGATGACTTTTATCATTCCATTGCCTTTTCGGGCAATAATTCGATTGAGATGTATGTCGCGCTTTATTTCCATATTCGATTTTTTAATGTAATGTATGAATAATATCGAGTGCAAAGATACGCTTTTTTCTTGAAATACACGCTCTTCTTTCGATTTTTTTATGTAATGTATGAAAAATCTCAAGTACGCTTAAATAGAATCAATCGTTGTGATTATAATATAAATAGGGTTAGGCCTCGGCTGTAGTGATTACAGTCGGGGCTTTTTCATACCTTTTACTAAGCAGAATTTGACCTTTTTTGCTTTTCTTCCGTACTTTCTTGTATAATTGCTCAAAAGATTTGGTGTTTACGAGTTTTTATTGTACTTTTGTATGCAGTAAAACAAGTACATTTATACGGGGTTACTTGTACAACCAGAAGCTTATACTTCCCCAACTCCATGACTCACACCGAACGGTGTAAACGCATGCATCGGACGAAGTAAGAGCGTGCAGCGTTCGAAGTGAGCTCGTGCACCGTTCGACGCACATCGCGCAGTTCTAGAACTTGAAGCGTATGGCTTACGTACTTAACTGGTTATAACGTACTTGTATGAACAACTAACAATACTAAGCTATGGCAATAAAGTATGAAATCCATTCCATCCATAACTCGAAGGGCGAAGGTGGAGAACAGAAATTTGTCCGGTTGCGAGACCATGAACCGATGACCAGTAAGCAGATAGAAGAGCATATAGAGCAGGTCTGTTCGCTTACCAGGGCTGATGTGCAGGCTGTGATGACTGCGCTGCATGGGCTGATCGTGACCGAACTGTCGCAAGGTGCTCGCTTCTATCTTCCGCAAGTGGGCTATCTCTCCCTGTCTGTTACAACAGAGTTGCCGGAAGGCAAGACGATGGAAAAGGTGACAGGTAATGACATCCGTCTGCGTAATATAAACTTCAAGCCTACTGCCGAACTGCTGAATGAGGTTTCACGGCATGTCAAGTTTGAACGTTCCAAATTCACAACAAGGTCACGGCAATATACCGAAGAACAGTTGTGGAGCAAGATGGCAGATTTCCTGAAAGAGAATGAATATATTTGCCGACGTGACATGGAATTCCATTTCTCCTTGCGCCAGCAGACAGCCTTGAAATGGTTGAAGCATTTTACGGAGAAAGGGCTTCTGGTAAAGAAGGGCGCAAGCAATGCTCCTCTCTATTTTCTAGCTGAAAAAGAACTGAATAAATAAACAAGATTTAACCTAAAGAGAACAATGAAAAAATTGATGTTATTGATGGTTGTCGCTCTGATGACCGTTACGAGTATGGTAGTAATGGCAGGTTGTAAGTCTGCTGAAAAGGGTAATTGCCGTATCCATGGTACGATGGAATCTAACCGATGGGATGGCAAGAAGATTTTCCTTGTGCCTATGTTTGGACTGCAGGATGCTGCCCATGTGGATTCTGTTGTCATCAAGGACGGCAAGTTTGAATTTGTTGCCGATACTACTGAGATGAAAGTGATTCGCATAGATTATCACTATCGTGATGGTGTACAGGACTTGCTGGTTGTTTCTGAACCTGGCGACATCAAGGTTATGGTCGGTGCCAACAGTATTTCCGGGGGAACTCCTCAGAATGATTCTCTCCAGGTATGGAAAGATCAGATCATGAAGTTTAACAGTGCCTACAACCAGCTTCGTATGCAAGCCCGTCAGGAAGGCTCTGACCAGTTGCTGATGACCAAGGGTAAGGAGATTCAGAACCAGTTGAAGGAATATAACATCGCCTTCCTCAAGCGTCAGCCTGCCGGAGTGTTTAAGAATTTTCTTCAGAACATGTATCCTTCCGCAAAGTAAAATATTTGCTGTAGGGAATGTTGGTAAATATGGTTATCCGGACTAATCTATTGAGTACATGAAAAAGTTCATTTCTAGATATGGGAAAATGACTCTGGTCGCATTGTTCGGCTTATGCATCTTCCTTTTTTGGTATTGTGGTTATCCACAAGCCTTATGTTATCAGGAGCAGAACCAGCTCTTTCTTTGGTCTGCCGACTACTTTTGGTATGACCTGAGTGTGGCAGGTGGTTTGGCTGATTATATCAGCGAGTTCCTGGTACAGTTCTATTATGTTCCTGTTGTGGGTGCCGCCATCCTGGCCTTTCTCTTCATGGCTTTCCTGTCGCTTACCTATCAGGTAATCAGAAGTTATACAGCCAAGCCGTTGAAGTGGTATGGGATGCTCATGGCTCTTCTTCCTTCTATCCTGTTGCTGGAAGTGATGGGAGATATCGAAGTGCTCCTGTCTTTCCCGATAGCTCTGACCTTGGCCCTGCTGTCAACATGGCTCATGAATCTTGCTACCCGGAGATGGGGAGCAAGGATTGCGTGGGCAGATGTGCTTCTGATACCCATTCTGTTCTGGCTGATTGGAGGCGGTGCAACCTGGCTTTATGTCTTCCTCCGTCTGGCTTTTTTCCTGATGCAGGTGAAGAAAGGCAAGCTTCCTTCCGTTGCGATTGCCTATCCTTTGTCTATACTCTATCTCTGGGCTATACAGCTGGTTTGCTATAGCACCCTTCTTGTGCAATATCCTTTGATGTCTGTGATGGCTGGTATCAACTATTATCGTGTGCCGATGCAATATCCGGGGCAGAAATGGGGATATGACAAGGACCTCTATGCTTTGCTCAAGTTGAACGAACAGGTGCGTAACGGGAAGTGGGAAGATATCATCCATGATGCGCAGGAGAATCAGGTACAGGTGTTCTATACCAGCAACTGCGTAAATCTTGCTCTTGCTCAGACCCGTCAGCTTGCCGACCGCATGTTTTCTTTCTATCAGAGTGGGGAAGATGCCTTGCTGGCTCCCCGTTCCCGTGACAACATGTCGATGTATCCTACGATGGAAGCCTTTTGGCATCTGGGTCTCGTGAACTCTTCTCTTCGCTATGCCAGCGATTTGCAGGCTTCCATCCTGAATGGAAAGATGAGTGGCAGATTGATGAAGCGCATTACCGAATGCCAGATTGTAAATGGCAAGTATGCTGTAGCCCGTAAGAATATCGATCTCTTGAAGCAGTCGCTTTTCTATCATGACTGGGCAGTGAAGATGGAGGCGATGCTGGGCAATGATACGGCTATCAGTCATGATCCAGATTTGGGAAGGGCAAGAAGAATGCGCTTCAAGACGGAAATGATCTATAGCTATGATGAGATTGACAAGATGATGGGACTCCTCTTCATCAACAATCCGGATAACAAAATGGCGCTCGACTACTTTATGGGGCAGATGCTCTTGAAGGGAGATATCCAGGGATTCATGCTTTATGGCAGTTGGGTACAGCAATATGGTGGCTATATGCAGATGCCTGTGGGTTATCAGGATGCTGTGAAGTGCATACAGAATCAGGGGAATGTACCGGGTTCGCCATACGCAGAATACGTGAAACGAATGATGAGTAAACAGAAAGGAGGCGAAGAATGAAAAAGATTATTTATACTTTGATGATAGTATGGATGGGGATGACCGCCTGTACTCCGTCGGTTGAGAATCCTACTATGGTGAACCGTAAGCCTAGCATCTATCCCGACTATATCGGGGTGACCATTCCGGCTGATATTGCTCCGATGAACTTCAATATCAAAGGTGATACCATTGATGTGGTGGATGTCGTGGCAAAAGGAAGCAAGGGCGGCGAACTGCATGTCAGTGGTGAATGGGCTGACTTCGATGTGGAAGACTGGCATCAGCTTACTGAGCAGAATATCGGTGGAAGCATCTCTTTTACCGTCAGTACCCGTAAGGATGGCAAGTGGAAGCAATATCAGGATTTCCAGATGATGGTGAGTCCTTATCGGCTGGATGATTACGGTTTGACCTATCGCCGTATTGCTCCCGGCTACGAAGTGGGTGGCAACATCGGCATCTATCAGCGCGATATCCATACCTTTGATGAAACGGCTATCATGACAGAAACCGCCTTGCCGGGCAGATGTTTCAATTGCCATACAGCCAATCGTACAGATGCCCGACAACTGACCTGCCAGATACGTGGTGAGGGTGGAGGTACCCTGATTATGAAGGATGGCAAGCAGCAATGGATAGATACCAAGACCGATTCTACCAAGGCAGCCGGAAGCTATGCCTACTGGCATCCGGAAGGCAACTATGTGGCTTATGCTGCCAATGCCGTTCACCAGTGTTTCTTCGTGGGAACTTACAAGCCGATAGAAGTTTATCACGACTTCAGCAACATCGTGGTACTGGATACACGTAACAATCAACTGGTAACAGACCAGAAACTGATGACTCCCGACTGGCTGGAGATATTCCCAGCTTTCAGTGCAGATGGCAATACCTTATATTATAGTACTTCGAAGGCTTGCCGTGTACCGGCTGAGTATCTGAAAGTGAAGTGCTCGCTGGTAAGTATTCCTTTCGATGCCAAAACGGGAAAGTTTGGAGAAAAGGTGGATACGCTGCTGAACGGTCCGAAGACGAATATGAGTTACGTCTTGGCTCGTCCGTCGTATGATGGAAAATGGCTGATGTATACACGGTGCAGCAGAAGCAATTTCCCTATCGTGCAACCCGATGCTGATCTCTGGATGATGAACCTGAAGACACGGCAGACTTATCCGCTGACTGCGGTGAACAGTAAGATGAGTGAGAGCTATCACAACTGGAGCAGCAACTCGCATTGGTTTGTCTTCGCCAGTAAGCGTGGAAACGGGAACTATACCCGTCTCTACATTTCGAGTATTGATGATAAGGGTAAGGCAACCAAACCATTCCTTCTTCCGCAGCGCAATCCGTGGAAATATTATCATGGGCTGTTTGATGCCTATAATGTACCGGATTTCACCAAGACCAAGGTGGAGCTGGATATGAAGGAAACCCGCAATCAGATCTTTTCGGATGAACGTCCGAAAGTAACGGTGAGAGAATAAACGAATAAAAATTTAGATTGGAGAATCATGAAGAATTTGATGATAAAATCTTGGAAACCGCTGTTGTCGCTGCTCTTCGGTGTGGCGGTAGTGATATTCTGGTCTGTTCCTTACATGAGCGGCTTGTGCTTTCAGGAACAGTATCAGATGTTTCTCTTTGATACCAACTATTTCCTGGAGCGCATTGTGCTGCCTGGAGGATTGGCTGACTATATCAGTGAGTTTTTGGTACAGTTCTATTATATGCCTGTCTTGGGCGGTACCATCATCGCCCTGCTCTTGATGAGCATACAGGCTATCTCGTGGGGACTAATGAAGCAATATGGAATGAAAGCCGTTTTCCCGAGATATCTGTTGAGCTTTGTACCTAGTATTGTATTATGGTGTGCCATGGGCGACCAGAATCTGTTGCTTTCTTTCGTTGTGGCACTGTCGGGCGCCTTGCTGATGGGCTGGATTCACAACCGGTTCCACAACCGGTTAGTGAAGGTGGTGTTCGAACTGGTGAGCACGGCATTGGTTTATTGGTTCCTGGGACCGGTGGTATTCCTTTATGCCGCCCTGATGATAGGAGATACGCTGATGAAAGGCAAGCAGAATGGACACATTCTTTCCAGTCTGGGTTATTCTGCCTGTCTGCTGATACTCACCGTGGCCTGGATATTGCTGACCACGCAATCGTTGCAGTATCCATTGTACCGTATCTTTAGCGGACTCAATTATTATCGCTATCCGGGTACGGTTTCTCCGTTGCCTTTGGGTGTGATGATATGGACCGTCGTAGTCGTTTTCTTTGGTATGGTTCCTGATGGTCATGCCTGGATTAAGAAGCTGCAGCAATCTAAGGTGGTGATGGCCTTGGCGTATGCATTGGTGATTGTGGCTTCATGGTTCGGCATCAAGGCTTCTTTTGATGCAATGACCTACGACCTGATAGATTATGATTTCCTGGTTCGCACCGAACAGTGGGATAAGATCATTGAGAAGGCAGAGAAGAAACCGGCTACCACACCGCTCAGTGTTTCGTGTGTGAATCTTGCCTTGAGCCAGAAAGGACAACTTGCCGACCGCCTTTTCGAGTTCTATCAGAATGGAGGCGAGGGCTTGTTTCCTACCTTTACACGCGATATGATTTCACCGGTATCTACTGCAGAAATCTTCTTCCGTCTGGGAATGGTGAATGATGCCGAAAGATATATGTTCGAGGCGCAGGAAGCGATACCGAATTATCGCAAGAGTGCCCGATTGACCCGCAGAATTATAGAGTGCGAAATCATCAACGGCAACTATCAGGTAGCTGCCAAGTTGCTCCGCCGACTGCAGAAAACGCTCTTCTATAGCAACTGGGCGAATCAGACGATGGCGCTGCTGGGTAATGAGAAGGCAATCAACCAGCATCCTATCTATGGCAAGCTGCGCAAGTATCGTGAGAAGAAGCAGGACTTCCTCTTCAGCGACCGGGAGATGGACCAGATGCTGGGCTTGCTCTTCCTGAATGATAACCATAACAAGATGGCATACGAATACCTGGTTTGCTACGAACTCCTGCAGCGCGATATGGAGAAGTTCATGCAGTATTATCCGCTGGGTAGATTCGTGGGTTATGACCATATTCCACGTTCCTTCCAGGAAATTCTCATCGGCAACTGGATGAAGACGCATAGCAATCCGCGTACCATCCCATATAGTGTGGATGCACAGAACGTGAACAATACGCTCAATTTCATCCAACTCTATATGCAGAATCCGAAGAATCCCCAGCTTGGTCAGCAGCCGTATGTATCCAATGCCTGGCACTATATGGTGATACAAGACAAGGAGGAAGCTAAGAAGGAGGAGAAGAAAACTATATATTAATGTTGAATGTTAAGTGTTAAATGTTAAGTTGGCAATCTTGCTGATAATTAGTGCATAATACACGTTGATAATATTTGGTTAGAAAATGAAAACGATAAAATCTTTATTGTGCTCTCTGTTGGTTGGAGTGGTGATGGCTTCGCTTAGTGCATGTTGTTACCCTCCGGCGTGGAGAGATGCCAAGGAAATCAATCAATTCCCTAAGATATTCCCCGATTATGTTGGGGTTACAGTTCCTGCCAATATCGCACCGCTCGATTTTAACATGGCGGACGAGGATATTGAGGATATGTATGTATGTGTGCAAGGTCCGAAAACCATAGAGGGGCTATATTCTTACGACAAGAAGTATGCGGAGTTTGAGGTAGATGAATGGCATGATTTCTTGAAAAAGAACAAGGGTGAAAAACTCATAGTTTCTGTGTTTGTAGAGAAGAATGGCGAAAAATTGAAGTACAAGGACTTCAATATCTATGTAAGCCCATACGAACTGAACGACTGGGGTTTGACTTATCGTCGCATCGCTCCAGGTTATGAGGTGTATGGCAAGTTGGGCATCTATCAGCGCAACCTGAGTAACTTCGAGGAAACTGCAATCCTTGAGAATAAGGCGGCACCGGGTGCCTGTCTCAACTGTCATACGGCAAACAGAACCAATCCTGATCAGTTTACCTTCCATGTACGTGGTGACCATGGTGCTACCTTGGTTTCTCAGAACGGCAAGCGGGAGTGGCTGAAGGCGAAGAATGATTCACTGAAGGGTTCGATGGTTTATCCTTACTGGCATCCATCGGGCAAGTATTGCGCCTACAGTACCAATACCACCCATCAGAGTTTCCATGCCGTGAAGGATGAGCGCATCGAAGTCTTTGACCAGGCTTCGGATGTATTCGTTTATCAGCCTGCCACCCATGAGCTGATATTGGATTCGCTCCTGATGACGAAAGACCATTACGAGACTTATCCGGTATTCTCGCCTGATGGCAAGACGCTCTATTTCTGTTCTTCTACGGCAGAGCCTATCCCAAGCGGTTACAAGGATATCAAGTATAATATCTGCAAGATAGGTTTCGATGCCGCTACGGGTAAGTTTGGAAACAAGGTGGATACCATCTTCAATGCCCGTGAACTGGGCAAGAGTGCTACCCATCCCCGTCCTTCGTATGATGGCAAATACATCATGTTTACGATGAGCGACTATGGCTGTTTTCCTATCTGGCATAAGGAAGCGGATAACTGGTTGCTGGATTTGAAGACAGGACAGGCTCGCCCGATGACGGCTGCCAACAGTAAGAATACGGACAGTTGGCACAACTGGAGCAGGGATTCTCATTGGTTTGTCTTTACATCTCGTCGCGGTGACGGTCTCTATACCCGTCTTTATCTCGCCTGCATCGATGACAAGGGCAATGTAAGCAAGCCGTTCCTCTTGCCTCAGCGCAATCCGAAGAAGTACTACGATGAGTTGCTGGATTCCTATAATACCCCTGATTTCACATCCAAGCCAGTAGAGCTGGATGCCCGTGCGGCAGGAAATGAAATCATGAGTGATAAGAGGATTCCGACGAAGGTTAAGTGAAGAGTGAAAAACGAAGAGTGAAGAATTCAAACGTATGTTTATAAAAAACGCTCCTGTTGCAATATGGTAACAGGAGCGTTTTTGTTTTTTTTTATTTAAACTTTTCTGCTTCTTGCTTCATCACATTCTCTACATCGATGGCATCGAATGGAACGGGACCGCGGCTCAACTCCGGTATGTTGAAACTCTTCAGGCAATCATCATAGAAGGT
>CAKTGD010000020.1 GCA_934561335.1 uncultured Oscillospiraceae bacterium | reverse complement strand
GGCCACGAGGCCTTTACCTCCATGCGCGCCCGCGGCGCCATGGTCACGGATATCGCCATTCTGGTGGTGGCCGCCGACGACGGCATCATGCCCCAGACCATCGAGTCCATCAACCATGCCAAGGCCGCGGAGATTCCCATCATCGTGGCCATCAACAAGATGGATAAGCCCGAGGCTAACCCTGACCGCATCAAGCAGCAGCTGACCGAGTACGGTCTGGTGTGCGAGGAGTGGGGCGGCGACACCATTGTGTGTCCCATCTCCGCCAAGACCGGCATGGGCGTGGATAACCTGCTGGAGATGCTGACGCTGACTGCCGAGGTCAGCGAGCTGAAGGCCAACCCCAACCGGGCCGCGCAGGGCACCGTCATCGAGGCCCGTCTGGACAAGGGCCGCGGCCCCGTGGCCACGCTGTTGGTGCAGAACGGTACGTTGCATCAGGGTGACATCATCATCGCCGGTACCTCTGTGGGCCGCGTGCGTACCATGATGAACAGCCGCGGCGAGCGCATCAGCGACGCTGGCCCCAGCGTACCTGTTGAAATTTCCGGCCTGTCCGAGGCGCCCTCCGCCGGCGCGGTGTTCAACGCCGTGGCCGACGAAAAGCTGGCCCGCGAGCTGGTGGAGCAGCGCAAGGCCGAGGAAAAGGCCAAGGCCAACGCCCCCGTGTCCAAGGTCTCTCTGGAGGATCTGTTCAGCCAGATCCAGGCCGGCGAGATGAAGAACCTGAACCTGATCGTCAAGGCCGACGTACAGGGCAGCGTGGAGGCTGTGAAGGCTTCTCTGGAGAAGATCAGCAACGACGAGGTGCGCGTGCGGGTCATTCACGGCGGCGTGGGCGCCATCAACGAATCCGACGTGATGCTGGCCTCCACCTCTCAGGCCATTATCGTGGGCTTCAACGTCCGGCCCGATGCCGCCGCCCGCGACAGCGCCGCCCGTGCCAACGTGGATATGCGGATGTACCGCGTGATCTATGACGCCATCAACGAGATCGAGGCCGCCATGAAGGGCATGCTGGCGCCCAAATACCGCGAAGCGGTGCTGGGCCATGCCGAGGTGCGCCAGACCTACAAGGTCTCCGGCGTGGGCACGGTGGCAGGCTGCTATGTGCAGGACGGCAAATTGCAGCGTAAGGACTGTCAGGTGCGTCTGGTGCGCGACGGTATCGTCATCCACGAGGGCGTGCTGGCTTCCCTCCAGCGGTTCAAGGACTCCGTCAAGGAGGTATCCTCCGGCTACGAATGCGGCCTGAGCATTGAGAAGTACAACGATATCAAGGAAGGCGACATTGTGGAAGCCTTCACCATGGAGGAGATTCCCCAGTAACTTAACGGGCGCAAAATCTTGGGATTTTGCTGCCAAAGGGGTTACGCCGGCTGCGCGCACCCGTTGGTGATAGTGTAATGCAAATCCAGACGGATGCTGCAGCGGCATAGCCGCTGAGCTCGGCACTAAAAACATGCCCCCGGCATATTTTCTTAACGTGCCGATGTCAGAAAGATGATGGAAAAGATTCGCGCCGTGCGCGGCGCGAACGCTGCGAGGCTACTATTACAAGGGGCGGGCAGTACGCCCGCCCCTCTTTTTTCGAGAAAGGAGCGATACTATGGCATCCAACCGTATCGGACGCATCAATGAAGAGATTCAGCGGGAGCTGTCCGGCCTGCTGCGTACCGTGAAAGACCCCAGAGTGGCGGACGCTCTGCTGACCATCACCCATGTGGACACCACCAGCGACCTGCGCTATTCCCGCATCTATATCAGCGCCATGGACCGCACCGATGAAAAGGACCTTATGCGGGGGCTGAAGTCCGCCAGCGGCTATCTGCGCCATGAGCTGGGCCAGCGCTTACAGCTGCGCTACACCCCGGAGCTGCAATTCTTTGCCGATGACTCCATTGCCCACGGCGCCCACATTCTGGATATGCTGCACCACGTCAAGCCCGCCAACCCCGCCAACGCGGACATCGTGCTGCCGGAGGACAAGTGATATGGCGCGCCCTATTCTGACTGCCCGCGAAGCCGCCGGGTATCTGGACGCGCTGGATAACGTACTGCTGCTGACCCATGTTCGCCCTGACGGCGACACCATCGGCAGCGCAGCGGCGCTGTGCCGGGCGCTGCGCCAATGCGGCCGCACGGCCTATCTGCTGCCCAATCCGGAGATCACCGCCACCTACGATCCCTATGCCGCCCCCTATTGGGCCCCGGAGGGCTGGGAGGGGGCGCATGTGGTCAGCGTAGATATTGCCGATGTCAGCCTGCTGCCGGAAAATGCCAGACCCTATGCCGAGCGGATCGAGCTGGCCATCGACCACCACCCCTCCCAGAGCTTTTTTGCCCGCAATACCTGCCTGGAGGCGGACAGCGCCGCCTGCGGCGAGATTGTATACGAGATTATCCAGCACCTAACCGCCCTGACGGCAGAGATCGCCCTGCCGCTGTATGTGGCTATCAGCACCGACTGCGGCGGTTTCCAGTACGGCAACACCACCGCCCGCACCCACCGTATTGCGGCGGCGCTGATGGACGTGGTGGATGTGGCGGCGGTGAATAAGGCCCTGTTCCGCACCAAGAGCCGTGTGCGTCTGGCGATGGAATCCCGCATGGTGGCGGATATGCAGCTATTTGACAGTGCGCAGGTGGTGATAATGGAGATCCCGCTCAGCCTGCGGCAGGAGATGCAGGCCACCGACGCGGATATCGAGGAGCTCAGCGCCCTGCCCGCGCTGGTTGAGGGCACCGACTGCGGCGTAACGCTGCGCGAGCTGGCGGCGGGGAAAATCAAGGTCTCCGTTCGCTCCGGCCCCCGGGTGGACGCCTGCGCCCTGTGCCGGATCTTAGGCGGCGGCGGACACCATGCCGCTGCCGGCGCCACGGTGGACGGCACGCTGGACGAGGTACGCATGGCCGTTCTGGCGGCATACCGAAAGGTGACGGGCGCGTAATTCAGGGGAAAGGAGCCGCCATGGCCAACGGAATCATCATCATCGACAAGCCTGCGGATTGGACCAGCATGGATGTCTGCGCCAAGCTGCGGGGCATATTAAAGACGAAAAAGGTAGGCCACGCGGGAACACTGGACCCGATGGCCACCGGCGTGCTGCCGGTGTTTGTGGGCCAGGCCACGCGGGCCGTCTCCTTTGCCGAAAGCGGGGAAAAGGAATATCTGGCCACGCTGCGTCTGGGCACTGTCACCGACACGCAGGATACCTCCGGCCGCACGCTGGAGGAGCGTCCCGTGGCCGTTACAGCGCAGGAGCTGGCGGCGGCGCTGCCCCGGTTCACCGGACAGATCGAGCAGCTCCCCCCCATGTACTCCGCCATCAAGATCGGCGGGCAAAAGCTGTACGATCTGGCCCGGCAGGGCAAGGAGATCGCGCGTCAGCCCCGGCCCGTCACCATTTATGAGCTGGCGCTGGGCGAGCAGCTGTCTGCCACCGATTTTACCCTGCGGATCCGGTGCTCCAAGGGCACCTATGTCCGCACGCTGTGCCATGATATCGGGCAGCTTCTGGGCTGCGGCGGCTGCATGGCCGCCCTGCGGCGCACCATGGCGGCAGGCTATACGCTGGAGGAGAGCCGTACCATGGAAGAGGTGCAGGCGCAGGGCGAGGCGCTGCTGCGGCCGGTGGATACCCTGTTCCGCCAATATCCGGCCTTTCCCATCACCCATCCCCGCGCAGAGCAGCTGTGCCGCAACGGTAATCCCTTTACCGTGAGGACGCCGCACCAGGACGGACTTTACCGTATTTACGGCATGGAGGGCGATTTTCTGTGCCTCAGCCGACTGGAAAACGGACAGATGACGTCCGTCAAGAATTTTTTTGGAGCGTAAACTATGAAGCCTTCTGTGATTGCACTGGGATTTTTCGACGGTGTGCACCGGGGCCACGGAGCGCTACTGCGCCGTACCGTGGAGGTCGCCCGCCAACGTGGGGCCGTGCCCACCGCCTTTACCTTTGACCGTCCGCCCAAGGAGGTGGTCACGGGAACGCCGGTCCCTCTCATCAACTCCGCGCAGGAGCGGCAGGAGCTGATGGAGCGGCTGTACGGTATCGAGCAGGTCATTATGGCCCCCTTTGACCATGCCATGATGACCATGCCATGGCAGGATTTTATCACCGAGCTGCTGGTCAAACGCCACGGGGCCGTGCATCTGGTGGCGGGACACGACTATCATTTCGGGTATAAAAATGCCGGAAATCCCCAGCTTTTGCAGGAAAAATGCCGCCAGCTGGGATTGGGCTGCGACATTATCCCCAAGGTGGAATACGATGGCATCACCGTCAGCTCCACCTACATCCGCCAGCTGGTGAAGGAGGGGCAGTTGGAGCGGGCCGCTGAATTTCTGGGCCACCGCCACTGCCTCAGCCAGACGGTAAGCCACGGCTTCCGCTTTGGCCGCACCATCGGTATCCCCACCATCAACTTCACAGTGCCCGACCGGGTGCTGGTGCCGGAAAAGGGCGTCTACATCACCCGCGTGTACCTGCCGGACGGCAGCAGCTACGCCGGCGTGACCAATGTGGGTACCCGCCCCACTGTCAGCGACAGCACCGATGTATCGATCGAAACCTTTTTGCTGGATTTCGAGGGCGATCTGTACGGCAAGCGGATCCGGCTGGAGTTCTGCCGCCGCCTGCGTGAGGAGCGGAAGTTTGAAACGGCGCAGGCACTGAAAGAGGAAGTGGAGAAAAATGTTGCCCAGACCCGGGCCTATTTCCGGGAAACAGGCGAGGCATAAGCCCTTTCGCTTACATCACTTAATTTAAAAGCAGCGTCCCCTGTATGGGGCGCTGCTTTTCTGTTCAGCCGAGATTTTTCCGAAAAGCGGAAAGCCTTTTATTTCCCGACGAAAAATGCAGACCATTTCCCGTACAATAGAGCGTATAAAACCGCCCTGTGCGCAGGGGATAGGGGAGGATGAACGAATGAAAGGGCCATCCGCAGGGGACGGGCGCTCCGCGTGGAAGCGCTCTGCTTGGTGGTGCACTGTCACTTTTTTGCTCAGCGCGGCCCACACCGCCGCTCTGTACGGGCCGTGGGGGATTGCCGCCGCGGCGGCCGCAGGCGGCCACGGACAGGGGGTGTGGGCGCTGCTGGGCGCCGTGGCCGGCGCGCTGGTATTCTTTAACTTTCAAACGGGGCTGCGCTTTGCCGCTTCCGCCGTGCTGGCCTTTGCCGTGAATCTGGCCTTTTGCGACACGGCGCTGTACCGGCGGCGGTGCTTTGCCCCGCTGCTGGCAGCGCTCAGCCTTTTCGCGGTACAAACGGTGTATCTGGCGGGCCGCGGCATTGCCGAATGGGCGCTGTGCGCGCTGTGTGCCGCCATTGCCGCCGCCGTTGCGTGGGCCATGGGCCACCAGCAGCGCAGGGTTCGGCTGCTGGCTGTTTTTTCCGCGGCGGCTGCGGCGCTGTCCCGTGTAGAGCTGGCGGGCTTTTCCCCCGGCGGCGTGGTAACGGCATGGCTGGCGCTGGTGTGCGGCGTCTCCCTCTCCCCCGGCACGGCTGCGGCGCTGGCGTGCGGCGTGGGACTGTGCGCCGATCTGGCCCGGCCGTCTCCCCGGCTGCTGGCAGCGGCGGTATGCGGCAGCGGCGCACTGGCCGCGTCTCTACTGCGGCGGGCACGGCGGCCGGTGCAGGCCGCCGCCTTCACGCTGGCCGGGATGCTGGCGGCGCTGGCGCTGGATGTTGACCGGCCGTGGATGGTGCTGTACGAAATCGCCTCCGGCGCGGCAGCCTATCTGCTGGTGGGGCGGCAATGGCTTCCCGGCGAAGAGACAACGCCGCAGGCCGTTCCGGCCATGGCGGCCAATGCCGCCGTGTGGAAGGGCGCGGCAGCATTCCGGCAGCTGTATGACGCCATGTTCCGCACACGGCCCACGGAAAAGGGGGAGAATCCCGCCGTGATCTTTGACCGGGCGGCGGAGCAGGTGTGCCGGAAATGCCTGTTGGTCACCCGCTGCTGGCAGACGGAGTACAACCAGACCTACGGCGCTTTCAACGATGCCTGCGGCCCCATGCTGCGGCGAGGAAGGGCGGAGGCGGAGGATTTCTCCCTGTTTTTCACCAGCCGCTGTCTCCACTTTCCTCAACTGCTGGCAGCTGTCAACGCGGAGCTGTATGCCTTCCGTCTGCGGCGGCAGTACCGGGCCAGGCTGGAGGACATACGGGAGCTGGCTGAGGTACAGTATGAACATCTGGGCGAGGCCCTTGGCGACAGCGTGCCGACAGAGGAGGCAGCCGTGCCGATCCTGCGGTGCCGGGTCGGCACGATGCTGCGGCCCAAGGAGGGGGAAACGGTCTGCGGCGACCAGCTGGCCGTGTTTACCGCCGGGAACACCCTGTATATGCTGCTCTCGGACGGTATGGGCAGCGGCGCGGCGGCCCACGCTGAAAGCGCCATGACCGTGCGGCTGCTGCGCAGCTTTCTCAAGGCGGGAATCCGCCCCCGCCCGGCGCTGAAAACCATCAATACCGCCCTGACGCTGCGCTGTCAGGAGGGCGGCGCCTTTACCACCATCGATCTGCTGGCGCTGGACCGCGCTACCGGCGGGGCCACGCTGTATAAATACGGCGCGGCGCCCTCCTATGTAAAAAAAGACGGCGCGGTATCGCGGCTGGACGGCGGCAGCCTGCCTGCGGGATTGCAGGATGCCCGCCAGCCGCCGGAGGCCACCGGACTTTCGCTGGAGGCAGGCAATGTGCTGGTTATGGTCAGCGACGGCATTACCGGCGGCGACGGCGATACATGGCTGCGCACACTGCTGGAACGCTGGCCGGGCGGCGACAGCCGGGAGCTGGCCCAGATGATCCTGGCCGAATCTCGCTGTCACGGCGGCTTGCAGGACGACTGCGCCGCGCTGGTGCTGCGTCTGGAAAAAACAGAAGAAAGTAGACCGCGCCGCGTATAAGCCCCGCCGTGCCGGGACATACTCTTCCCATCAGGTGATATCCCGGCAGTGTAAGGAGGGCATGGTTTTGGTAAAAGGCGTTTCCCGGCGGGTGATTGTGGTGGACAGCCCCGACCCCCAGATCTTTGAACAGGCAATCTTCATTCTCAGCGGCGACGGCGCAGGGATCAGCCAGCAGCAGCTGGTGGATCAGGCTGTACGCGTGGCCAAAAGCTATACCCGCACCCACGGTGCGCCGCAGCGGGGGTTTCACATGACGCCGCCGCTGTGGATGGCCACGGGCAGCGCCGTGATCGGCGTGATCTGGGCCATGGTGGCGCTGCTGTAATGCTTGGCGACTTTCTTTTCACATTTTCTCCTCATTTTATTTGGGGCGGACGCGCAGTCGTCCGCCCTCTTTTTTTGCGTATTTTTGCCTCTGCCGCGATGACGCAGGTTCATTTCCCTGCGCCCGTTCTCTTTGTCTCAAGAGACGCAGAGCTTCCTTTTGAATAGCGGCCTCTATATGGGTTTGCACGAAAACTATATGCAAGATATTGTATTCACATATTGACATGCACCACAATATCCAGTATACTTAACGTACTGCACGGATTTTTTCAAGGAGGAACACCGCCATGCGCATTGCCGGAATACAAAAGCTGACGCTGCTGGACTATCCCGGCAAGGTGGCCTGCACGGTGTTCCTGTCCGGATGCAATCTCCGCTGCCCCTATTGCCACAATCCCACTCTGGTGCTGCCGGAGCGGAGAGAGGCACAGCCTCTCTCCGAGGCTGAGGTGCTGGACTTTCTGGCGCAGCGGCGAGGCAAGCTGGACGGCGTGTGTCTTACCGGCGGCGAGCCGACGCTCCAACCGGAGCTTTCCCCATTCATTCAAAGCATCCGCCGCCTCGGCTACGCCGTGAAGCTGGACACCAACGGCACAAATCCCCGGCTGCTGCGCGCACTCCTGCGCGATGGCGCGCTGGACTATGTGGCGATGGATGTCAAGAACGCCCCGGAACGCTATACGGAAAGCTGCGGCGGCGTGGCGGTTCTGCCGCAGGTGCAGGAAAGCGCCGCACTGCTGCTGGAGGGTACAACGGAGTATGAATTCCGGACAACCGTCTGTAAGCCCCTGCATACCCCGCGGGAGATGGAGGCGATCGGCCGCTGGCTCAAGGGGGCGAAGCGGTATTTCCTTCAGGCGTTTGCAGATACGGGGGATCTTGTTTCCGGCGGCGTACAGCCCCATACATACGAAGAGCTATTACGGCTGCGGCAAGCCGTTCTTTCCCATATTCCAAACACACAGCTGCGCGGTATTTAAGGAGGAGGCCAACATGTATCAGGTAATCAAGCGGGACGGCCGAAGGGCGGATTTCGACCTGAACCGCATCGCAAACGCCATCACTAAAGCATTTGACGCAACTAAAATTCCCTACAACACGGATATTATCCAGCTTCTTGCGCTGCAGGTAACGGCGGATTACAGCGGGAAGGTCCGGAATAACGAGATCGGCGTGGAGGATATTCAGGACAGTGTGGAGGCGGTGCTGCAAAGAGCCGGGTATGCAGTCGTGGCAAAGTCCTATATCCTGTATCGGAAAAACCGGGAAAAGCTGAGAGAAATGCACTCCACCGTGCTGGACTACAAAAAGCTGGTGGACGACTATCTGCGGGTTTCCGATTGGCGTGTAAAGGAGAACTCCACCGTCACCTACTCCGTCGGCGGACTGATCCTGTCCAACTCCGGCGCCATCACCGCCAACTACTGGCTCAGCGAAATTTACGATGACGAGATCGGCGACGCCCACCGCAACGCGGATATCCATCTCCACGACCTATCCATGCTCACCGGCTACTGCGCCGGCTGGAGCCTGAAGCAGCTTATTCAGGAGGGGCTGGGCGGCGTGAGCGGAAAGATCACCAGCGCACCGGCCAAGCACCTGGCCACGCTGTGCAACCAGATGGTGAACTTCCTTGGCATCATGCAGAACGAGTGGGCAGGCGCGCAGGCCTTCTCCAGCTTCGATACCTACCTCGCCCCCTTTGTACGCACCGACCATCTCAGCTACAACGAGGTCAAGCACTGTATCGAGAGCTTCGTTTTCGGAGTCAACACCCCCAGCCGCTGGGGAACGCAGGCACCATTTTCCAACATCACGCTGGACTGGACGGTTCCCGCCGACCTTGCCGGGCAGCCCTGCATTGTGGGCGGCAAGGCCATGGACTTTACCTACGGCGACTGTCAGGCGGAGATGGACATGGTCAACAAGGCTTTTATCGAGGTGATGATCGAGGGCGACGCCAATGGCCGCGGGTTCCAGTATCCCATCCCCACTTATTCCATTACAAAGAATTTTGACTGGTCTGAGACGGAAAATAACCGCCTCCTTTTCGAGATGACCGCCAAATACGGTACACCCTACTTCTCCAACTACATCAACTCTGACATGGAGCCCAGCGATGTCCGCTCCATGTGCTGCCGCCTGCGGCTGGATCTGCGGGAGCTGCGCAAAAAGAGCGGCGGCTTTTTCGGCAGCGGCGAGTCCACCGGCTCGGTGGGCGTGGTGACCATCAACCTGCCCCGCATTGCCTATCTGGCTAAGGATGAGGCAGACTTCTTCGCACGGCTGGACCGGATGATGGACATTGCTGCCCGCAGCCTGAAAATCAAGCGCACCACGGTGGAAAAGCTTTTGGCAGAGGGGCTTTACCCCTATACCAAGCGGTATCTGGGCAGCTTTGACAATCACTTCTCCACCATCGGCCTTGTGGGTATGAATGAGGCGGGACTGAACGCCAAGTGGCTCGGCAAGGACCTGACCCACGAGGAGACGCAGGATTTTGCCGTCCGGGTGCTCAAGCACATGCGCGAGCGGCTCAGCGACTATCAGGAGCAGTACGGCGACCTCTATAACCTGGAGGCCACCCCGGCGGAGTCCACCGCCTACCGCCTTGCCAAGCACGACAAGGCCCGCTATCCCGATATCATCACCGCCCACGAGGGCGCAGCGCCCTACTATACCAACTCCAGCCACCTGCCCGTGGGCTACACCGAGGATGTGTTCTCCGCGCTGGATGTGCAGGATAAGCTTCAGACACTCTACACCAGCGGCACGGTGTTCCACACCTTCCTGGGTGAAAAGCTGCCCAGCTGGCAGTCAGCCGCCGCGCTGGTGCGGAAGATCGCAGAGAACTACGAGCTGCCCTATTACACGCTGTCGCCCACCTATTCCATCTGCACAGAGCACGGCTATCTGAAGGGTGAGCAAAAGATATGCCCGGTCTGCGGAAAGACCACCGAGGTTTACAGCCGCATCACCGGCTATTATCGACCGGTGCAGAACTGGAACGACGGCAAAAGTCAGGAGTATCTGGATCGAAAGACCTATCAGGTGGGCAGTGCCCCAAGCGCTCCGGCTCCCCGGAAAAAGCAGGCGCCGCCGGTGAGCGCACAAGCGCCGGCAGACTGCCGCCTCTATACCACCGCCGTCTGTCCCAACTGCCGGGCGGTCATACCGATGCTGGAAAAGGCCGGTATCGCATTTGAGCAGCGGGACGCCGAGACCTATATCGATGAGGTACAGGCGCTGGGCCTGACCCATGCTCCGTCCCTTGTCGTGCCGGGCGATCCGCCCGCAGTCTATGCCGGCGTGGCGCAGATTCAGGCGTTTCTGGAACAGCTGGAGCGGTAAAACGGCATCCCCCTCCGGTAAAAAAAGCGGCACAGCGTGAATGCTCACGCTGTGCCGTTTTATTTTCAGATGCTGCGCCGGACTTGCCCGCCGGACTGTGTGCGCTCACGCCAGAACAAGCTTACGCAGATTATTTAAATCCTCCGCATCAGGGTGCGATAAGGCCCGGTCAAAATTCTCGATCAAGGCGTCAAGATTGGCCGGATGATCCGGCTGCGCCTGCATCCTTACATAGCGCTCCCGCACGGAAAGGGGCATTTTCCCCTGACACATGTAGGCGCCGACCACGGTATTGCTTGGGTCGATGGACTGCTTGACGCGCGCAAGCACCTGTCCGAAATATGCCTCGCTGCCGCCGAAGCCTGCCGTTCCGAACAGGAAAAGCTTCCTGCCTCTCAGCTTTTGCAGCAGCGCCAGCGTGGCTTCATCCGCATTTCCCTTGTCCGTCCAGAAGCCGATATAAAGAAGCTCAGATGGGGGCACTTCCTCCTGCTGCGTGCCGAAATAATCGCAAGCTTCCGCCGGCAGCGCCTGACGAAGCGCCTCGGCCAGCTTTTTTGTGTTGCCGGTTGCGCTGCTGAAGAGGATCGAATATCTTTCCTGACTCATACTGCCGCTCACACTCCTCAAGCAGCGCGAAACAGCAGCTGCAGGCCCATTACGATGATCCAGACGTAGGCGCAGGTTTTCGGGATCATCAGCAGGCCCACTTTGGGCATCTTTTTACTCAGCAGCGTCACAGGGAGATAGCAGCCGAAGGAGATGAGGATCGCCGCCACCATTCTCGTCATATGATACCCGTAGGTGTTGCCGGAAAGCGCATACAGAATGATGACGCCGATTCCCGTAACGGCAAAAACCGCGTTTCGGAGCAGAGACAGCTTCGGATTGCCCTCCTCGCTGCACCAGTTGTTCTGGGGCAGGAGGCAAATCACCATCCGGACAATGGCAGAAACCCAGATGATAAGCTGCAGCGCAAGGGGCGCGCTCATCTCATAGAAGGTTGTCTTCCAGATATACAGCAGCAGAATGTAGAACGCCGTCATGGTAATGGAAGAAACCTGAAGGCCGATGCCCAGCTGCCGCTCGATTTTATCGCTGCTGCCCTTGAACGCCCGAATCACCCGGGGAACAAGGTGAAATGCATCGCCTCCGCACAGGGTCAGCGTCAGGATGCCGTACAGGATAAACAGGGGATTGCCCTTTGAAAAAACAAAGAACAGGATCCCTGCGATCAGGTCGAATGTGAGATAAGAAATGTCAAAGATTGCCTCCATCATATCGGGAGTGCGGGGTTTATAGGCTGCGTTTTTCATGTGGTTTGCTCCTTTTCAACGAATTGGTGATAACAAATAAAATTTCTTAAAAACTGAATGCCCGCCGACGCCAATGCACAGCCGACGCCGGAATAGAAAAAAGCAACAAACAGATCGGGGAATACGCCCAGCGCCCTGAACCCAATGCCGCCGCCCATCATGCAGGCCATGATCAGGTAGGCCTTTCTATCAAAGAAGTGCCAGAAGGGCCGCCGGGTTTCATAGCCGACGATTCTTTTCGTATGCTTTTTGCTCATCTTATAGAACATGGCGCTGAAAAGGCAGAATACCACGCATGAAAGTGCGTATAAATACCACGTCCGTTCAATTACCAGATAGGACAGCACGCCCAGTCTGGCCACATTAAAACCGGCGATCAGCCAAACGATGCCGGCAATCAGTAAAAGCGTCCGCTTTTCCACATAAAAAAATCGTTTCATCATCTCACTCCGCGTGTTTTTTCAGATATGCATCGGCATTGCGGCAGATCTTGTTGAATACAGCCTTGCATGTGCGCATTTCCTCCTCGCTGAGGCCGGTCAAAACCTGCTTGGCAAATTCCCGCTGGGCTTTTATCCCGTTTTCAATAATCGGCTCCGCCTTCTTCAACAGTACAATTTCGATATGCTTCTTATTATCGGCACCCGGGATCCTTTCAATCAGGCCCTTGCCTTCCAGCTCCTTCAAGGAGGTGGACACATGTGATTTTGTAGATTTGCGGATCCGCACGATCTCCGCCGCCGTGTTGTGCTGGGGATTGTTGTGCAGAAACATCAGTATGTCGTATTCCATCTGCGTCAGGCTGTATTCCTCGCACACTTTTCTGGCAAGCATTTCATAGCAGCTTGTGATGGTCTTATGCTGATCCCAGAAAAACACATTGCCGCCCCCTTAATGTTCTATTTTGAACCATTGTACGCCGATGTACCCTGTTTGTCAATCGCCGCTATGGTAAAAACACCGACAAAATGCGAGGCCTTGCACCACTGATTTTTATGCGTTTTGCAGCCGCCGCAGCGGGGAATATCCGGCCTTTTTACCGCTTTTTCTTGACAGCGGCCTGGATCTGTGGTACGTTGCAGCTATCCGGCAGGGTGCTGAGGCAGGCATTTGTTTGGTTTTTAAGGAAGGAGCAAGAACGATGGGATGGGTCTTTACGCTTTCATGGCTGTGGAAAACGCTTGGCATCGCCCTGAGCGTTTCCCTCATCTGCGTGGCGTGCGCGGGATTGGTGTGCAAAGCTGTCAAAAGGACGCTTAGCAAGAAGCTGGCGGTGCTCATCGGCGCTGCGGCCTTTGTGGCCGCCATTGTGGCGGTGATCCTGCTGGCCCGGACTCCGGCGCTGATATGAACCGGCCGCCTTCCGGGTGATACCGGATATGGCGCACCGAGACAAATAACGCCGCACCGTCGTGACAGGACACGACGGTGCGGCGTTTTTTATAGGGGACAAAAGGCTGCCTTAACCGGCTCCGTAGAGCAGGATGGAAATCCCGCAGGCCAGCAGGCTTACCGCCGAGCCGGTCAGGAGCTGGGGCAGAGTGTGACGCGACAGCCTCAGGGAGGAGCGGTATACCGCCGCGATCAGCAGCGCGGAGGGTATGATGAAGAGAGGGTGCAGCTTCCATGTCAGCAGAAATGCCGGGGCCGTTGTACTACAGGCATGGCCGCTTGCGCGGAAGCCAAACCCTGCATTGAGCAGCAGCAGGCACGCGATGGAAACAACGTAGGACAGGAACAGAATATGGACGAGCCACGAGCAGGGCGCCAGCAGCGACCAGAGAAACCCGGCGATGTATCCGACGGCGCTGCATACCAGCGCCGTACTGCGCTGCCCTTTCCGCCGGTCATTTCCGATGTGAAAAATCTCCCGCAGGGGATACGCCGCCATGGGGATGAACAGCAAAAAAAGCTCGCACAGCAGCAGCTCACGCAGCGTCAGAAGTCCTGCCGGGACGTACATCAAAAGCAGCGTTACGCCGATAACGATCGGCGGCAGCGTCAAAATGCGCACCGTCAGATGCAGGACCTCCGCCGCCTGTAACCGTGTGTTGGGCTTCATGACGCAAAGCCCAGCATAATACCGCCATGCTCGGCATAGTAGCTGCAAAGGCCCCGCAGAGGATAGCTTTTAACATCCGCCTCGGGGAAACGCTGCTGAATCTCGGTGCCAAGCTCCAGCGCAAGAGCCGCATTCTGACAATGCCCGATGCGGACGCTTCCTCCGCTGTAGCCGAGGCGCTCCATCTCTTGCAGCATGGACGATCGCGTTTTCCGCAGGCCGCGGCATTTTTCAAGCATCTCGAGGGTTCCCTCAAGGCTGGCCTGCCCCAGTGCACGGATACCGAGGACGCCCGCCATCGTCGCGGCAAGCTTGCTGATCCGCCCGTTCTGGGCGAGATTGTGCATGGATTCCAGCGCAAAGAGCAGGTGGGTCTGGTTCCGGTATGCCTCTACCGTCCGGCACACCTCGTGGAAGTCGGCGCCGGCGCGCAGCGCAGACAGCGCTTTTTCGATAAGGAGCACCATTTCAGGGCCGGCAGACAGGGTATCGACAACGTGGATGCGCCGGGTGGGATTGCGCTCGGCGCAGGCCTTCTGAGCGGCGCATGCGGCGCTGTAGCTGCCTGAGAGGCTGCTTGTGATGGTAAAGGCAATGACATCGCCCTCCTCGCCAAAGGCATGCTCCCAGTCCGCGATATTGGGACAGGCGCTGTAGGAGCGGCCCTTGGTATTGCGCAGCGTGCTGACCATCTTGCCTACATCAAGGGCGGCATCGTCCCGGAATTCCTCGGTGTCGGTGCGGATTGTAAGGGGAACGGCGACAAAGTCCACGCCCTCCAGCGCAAGAAGATCGCAGCTGGAGTCTGCGGCAATGCGAAGCTGAGTCATGGTAGATCCTCCGAATAATAAAAAGCATTTCATCCGGTTTTTAAAAACCGCTATAAGGATTCTACCAGCTTTTCCTCATTACGTCAACCGTTATTGTAAAACTGATGCAAACATTTTAAAGAACAGTTGAACTATCGACGGGAATCGTATATAATAGTGCCATAGAACATGAAGGGAAGAACACGACTGTGAACATTGAGGAATTCCGTCTGCCCCGCTATGCGCAGATCCCCGACGTCGGCCTCTATCTGGAGCAGGTGGTGCGCTATGTCAATTTCCATCTGGCGATGCTGGGCGAGCCTGCGCTGACAAGCTCTATGGTAAGCAATTATGTCAAGCAGCACCTGATCCCCGCCCCCCAGAAAAAGCTGTACACCGCCCAGCACCTTGCCCGCCTCCTCTTTATTGCCGTGGTCAAGCCGGTCGTTCCGCTGGAGGGGCTTCGGATGATGTTTGGCATACAGGAGGACAGCTATACGCTTCAGACCGCCTATGACTATTTCTGCGACGAGTTTGAAAATATGCTTGGCGCAGCCTTTGGCACAGCGCCTGCAAGACAGGGGCTGGGCGAAACCCAGTCCGATGAAAAGGACCTGCTTCGCAATACGATCTCAGCCACCGTCAACAAGGTCTATCT
>CAKTGD010000019.1 GCA_934561335.1 uncultured Oscillospiraceae bacterium | reverse complement strand
ACGTCCACCCCGCTTTTCAGCGACAGCGTTGCGAAGGTATGTCTGAGGTCGTGGAACCGGATGTGCTCCGCGCCGATAGCTTTCAGAATTTTATCATGGGTTCGACGGAAAGCGTCCGGGTCATACATGGGGGACGTTTATAAAAAGCAGGCCAAATTCAACGAACCCCGTATTTTTGTCGCGCCGTCCACCGGTCACCCGATGGATATTTCCCGCCTGACCGTATTGTGTCAAACTGCACTGATCCGGGGTGGCTTGGGTGATGTGGATCTTCGGACTTTGTATACCTGGGCGGTTCATTTGGAAGGGGGTAAAACCCTGATTTCCTATGCGAAGGAGCACGGCTTTCTGACACGGGAAAACGCAATGGAGCTTTTGCATATTTCAAAGGCAACGGCTTGGCGGCAGTTGATGGCGTTACAGGAAAGCCAACAGCTCATCCGAATCGGAACTCGCTATTTTCCTCCTGAGAGAATTGTACCGCCGGAGGAACAGTATAGTACTGTGATCAACTACATAAAAGAACATGGAACGGCCCAGCGTCGGGAGCTGACAGAGTTACTTAATATTGTACCGACACAAGCCACATATATCCTTCGGAATATGGTGTCTGATGGGAAATTGATTCTGGATGGCAAGCGATACAGACTTCCTCCACCAGAGCCTTGATAGCTGTATCATACGGATAATTTCCATAAAAGGAGGACTTTCAATTCGCGAACTTGTTACCATTAAAATATGAACTGTGATGCTGTTTTGGCGAAAAAACGTCACTATTTTGCGTTTTAGTTACAATGACGGCTAATCTATTTACATACCGGGTGGGGGCTGTTACATTAGGCTTGCGAAACAGAACCGCGGGCAAACTGCCTCCAAGCTCCGTGCTTGGTGTAGGCCTGCACATTGCAGGTTCGGCTAGCCCCGACACGAAACCCGGAACCCGGGGGCGGGGAGCTCCAAGGGAATGTTTCGACATTTTATCAAGGAGGAAACCCCATGAAGAAGTTCCTTTCTCTGGTACTGGCTCTGGTGATGACCATGTCTCTGGTCACCGTCTCTGCCGGTGCCAAGGACTTCACCGACAGCACCAAGATCGACTATTCTGAAGCTGTCGACGTGATGTCCGCCGTGAAGGTCATCGATGGTTACACCGATGGTTCCTTCAATCCCTCCGCCACCCTGACCCGTGGCGCTGCTGCCAAGATCATGGCAGACAAGAAAAATCTATGCGCCCAAATCGACATCGCCCTGCACAACCGGGTAACAGAAGAAAAAAGACCGCCTGGAGATGACCACCAGCCAGTACATCGCATCACTGCTCACTGAATACTACAAGATGAAAGATGAGAATGCTGGCCACCTTGGCTGGAGATCTCACGATCTCCGACACCACGGCAAAGAAGCTGCTGGCGGATCTGCCCGCTGACCTGGACCCGGAGCGCCGGGCCGTGGTAGAGACCGCCTGCAGACTGGTGGGCAAGGTCAACTACTTCTGGGGCGGGAAGTCCCTGGTGATCGGCTGGGACTCCCGCTGGGGCCAGCTCACCAAGGTATGGGCGGACGGCAACTCCACCACCGACACATATCGACCCTATGGATTGGACTGCAGCGGATGTGCGACACGTTCCTAACTGAAAAGGTTAGGCGTGAAACAAAAAATAAGGATTGAAAGGAGCCAGATAAAGTTTCATAGAACTGATATTCCAAGAAGTGGAATGACGGGGTAACGCCCTGAAACGCTCCCCTAAGCTCGCGGTATGCGGAGAGGTGCGCAAACGCCAAACCGTGTAAAGCCCGCTAAAGACGGCTGAGAGCTACCCTAACGCTGGGAGTTTCCCAGAGCGAGGAAAGTGCGCCAGAGGTGGCGTGTGTAGGTTATAGGCCGGGGGTCTATAAAGCGTCCATGGTGAGAATGCAGGTTCGTGACCTGCCGACGAATGTCCGAGTGTACGGGTCTAAATGCAGACATGGTAGAAATGCCATGACCGCCAAGCGCGGGGTACGTGGGGTGGAGTAAGGTTAGTCTGGGATAAAACACCCTGCCGTGTTACAGGCACGGCCAAGCGTACAGGCTTAAAGGACACACCTAAAGACGCCATGAAAAAGATAGGAATATCGGAACGTGGAAAGGTTAGAACATGGAGCATTTGCGTGCAATGAAGTGTTGGCGAGGGAAAGCCGCAAGGTATAACCCGCCTTTATCTAACCGAGAGCGATGTCATAGTACCGATGAAACCGTGATAATAAGCGGTGGAGGGATAGGCATTAGTCGTAGATTGAAAGAACAAATCAGAATGAAAAATGCAAAGGTTCGAGTACGACTAAGAAAGGCCACTTCTCGGGAAAGAGGAGGATGCCGACTTTGCCAACCGCAACGAAAGAACAGAAAGTGCAGAAAATCCGAAACGCTGAGTATTATGATTTTCAGGGTGTACAGGACACTTTATACACACAGAGCAAAGAAAACAAAGTGTTCAGAAAATTGATGACAATTATTCTTTCAGAAGAAAATATCATGCTGGCCTATCGCAATATCAAGAAAAATACAGGAAGTCATACACCCGGCGTGGATGGAAAAACAATCAAAGACCTGTCCAAGTGGCAGGAAGATAGCCTGATAACCTATATACGCACCAGATTAAAACACTATATTCCCCAACCGGTAAGACGTGTGGAAATTCCAAAAGCCAACGGTAAAACAAGACCGCTGGGTATTCCGACCATCATGGACAGATTGATACAGCAATGCGTCCTCCAAGTAATGGAGCCAATTTGTGAGGCGAAATTCCATGAACGGAATAACGGTTTTCGCCCATGTAGAAGTGCAGAACACGCCATCGCACAAGTTTACAAATTCGTACAGCGCAGTGGACTGCGCTTTGTGGTGGACATTGATATTAAAGGGTTCTTTGATAATGTCCAGCATGGGAAACTGCTGAAACAGCTTTGGCAGATGGGTATTCGGGATAAAACCTTGCTCTCCATCTTGTCAGCTATGCTAAAGGCAGAAGTCGCAGAAATCGGCTTCCCAGAACGGGGAACGCCGCAAGGCGGCATCATCTCGCCGTTGCTGGCAAATGTGGTACTGAATGAATTGGATTGGTGGATTTCCAGTCAGTGGGAAACTATACCCACACACCATCAATATGCGGTTACCATTGCGCCAAACGGAACAGCGAGTAGAGGAAAGACTTATCGCGCATTGCAAAGCACGCAGTTAAAAGAATGTTGGATTGTCCGATATGCGGATGACTTCAAAATTCTTTGCCGCAAGCGCAGTGATGCGGTAAAGCTATTTGCCGCCACACAACAATGGCTGAAAGCGCGTCTCGGATTGGACATTAGTCCTGAAAAGTCGGGGATAGTGAACTTGAAAAAGCATTACACTGAATTTCTGGGCATCAAAATCAGAGTGCGTCAAAAAGGGAAAAAAGCCAACGGGTCACCAGGGTACACAGTTTACTCTGGGATGACAGATAAGGCATATCAGGCAATGAAATCAAAGGTTCAGCAGCATACCAGAGCAATGGCACACCCGGCAGATACAAATGATGGGAGCCGTGCCGTAGATGCCTATAACGCCTATGTGCTGGGCATCCACAATTACTATCGTATCGCAACAAATATAACTCTGGATATGCGTAAAATAGCCTTTCTGGTCAAACACGAACTAAATGCACGCCTGCGAAGATATACGCAAAAATCGGGGGATAAACTCCCCAGTTATATTGCTGAACGGTATGGAAACAGCAAAATGCTTCGGTATGTATATGGACGGGCATTGATACCGATAGGGTATCTTAAACACAAAGCCCCCATGTTCAAGCCGAAGAAAGTCAATCGTTACACCCCAGAAGGGCGAGCCGAAATCCATAAAAGCCTCTCATGCGTCAACATTTCAATCCTAAGAGAAATGATGAGAAACCCCATCATGGATAGGAGTGTTGAGTACAATGACAATCGCCTATCGCTCTACTGCGGGCAAATGGGACGCTGCTATGTGACTAAACAGCCGCTGGAATTGGGGCATATGCACTGTCATCACCGCATACCAAGGCACTTCGGCGGAGATGACAAATACGGAAATCTGGTGTTAGTAACAGATGAAGTCCACCGCTTGCTTCATGCAACACAGCCAGATACGATTGCACATTATATGCTGAAACTGAAACCTGACAGCAAACAACTGAGAACACTAAATAGACTTCGCAGATGGCTGCAACTGCCCGAATTTCAATCCTATACATCTTATTAAAAAGAGCGGTTGTAATTTTCATTGGTGATTTTCATTTCAACTTACGATGGAACGCCGTGTGAGCTGAAAGGTTCACGCACGGTGTGGAGCGGGGGAAAACCTGGAGATAGTATCAAAGGGTTACCTATCGCTATTTGTCGATTGGGTGTTCTACAATGTCACGGATGGAGAGTACGTCATAGGCCACGGCGGCGGTGCCCACATGCAGCACACCTACTGTACCCCCATCTCGTGGAATGAGGCCCAGCCCGGCGATCTGGTGTTCTATCCCGATGATGAGCATGTGGGAATCGTAGGTGGCAGAGATGAAAGCGGAAACATGCTCATCATCCACTGTGCGTTCAGCCAAAATAATGTGGTGATCACCGGCCTGGAGGGCTTTACCTCCATTGGACATCCCTTGTATTACGGGGAATAAAATAAATCTCGCGGTGAGACACAATTTCTGTCGGAATCAGGTCTCGCCGTGAGATTTTTTAATCTTCAAACAGTTTGGAGACTGGAATTTCCAGCACTTCCGCAACCTTAAGCATGATTTCCATGGACACACCGAAAGCCCGGGTTTGGCTTTCAATCTTTGCAACAAATGACTATGATTAATTTGCTGGCCGATATTCAGGCGAAAATGGCAGAAGGTTAATCAACGGGGTACGAGCGGTGGCCAAAGAAATACAACCGCAAAGAAACTGCCCGGACAGTTTGTCTTTTGAAAAAAGAAATCAGTAATTATGAAGAAGATCGGCTCAGCAGCCGTTTTGCAGCGCTATACGATACTATTAAGCAAATGAAAAAGAATGGTTGAGATTGGATCATAGTTTACCTTAAAAAGTAATTCTCGGTGCTATATGGGGCAGGATCCAACGCTTTTGTTGTCTCCTGCCCCATATTTGTTATATCTGTTGTGTAATTAAAATTCCAAATTATGACCGTCTTTTTTAGAAAATAGGTGGACCACATTTCCGCCAAAAATAAACGAAATGGAAGTGCCACTTTCCGAAGGGATATACTGGGCTCCATCCATACCCGAGGTCTGGGCAACAATAATGCTATCCCGACCATTGATATCCACATGAAGATGGACCGCACTCCCCATCATCTCTGAGACTTCTACCTTGCCATGCACCCCATGTTCACCATTCTCCAACAGCATAATGTGCTCAGGCCGGACACCGAGAATAATCTCTTGGGGGGGTACACTAGCTTGATGCAACCTTTCTTGTTTCTCGACGGTAGGCACTACTCGAATACCGCCCATCAAAACAGAATATACGCCGTCTTCATCCCTCTTCAACTCCGCATCGTAGAAGTTCATCTGTGGGACCCCTATAAAACCTGCTACAAAGAGGTTGACCGGGTGATCGAAAACCTCTTGAGGTGTTCCAATTTGCTGGATAACACCGTCTTTCATGATAACAATGCGGTCACCTAAGGTCATTGCCTCGGTCTGATCGTGGGTAACATAGATGAATGTGGCATTGATACGCTGGCGTAGCTTGATGATCTCAGCGCGCATCTGGTTACGCAACTTGGCATCCAAATTAGATAAGGGTTCGTCCATGAGTAGAACTTTGGGCTCTCGTACAATAGCTCGGCCAATGGCCACCCGCTGCCTCTGGCCACCTGACAGCGCCTTAGGCTTGCGCTCTAGATATTCCGTAATTCCCAGGATCTCCGCCGCCTGATTCACACGACGGTCGATCTCCTCCTTAGGTAACTTGCGGAGTTTCAGTGGAAATTCCATATTGCCCCGCACCGTCATGTGGGGATATAGGGCATAGCTTTGAAACACCATAGCGATGTCTCGATCCTTAGGCTCCACATCGTTGACCAGTTTTCCGTCAATATAGAGCTCACCCCTGGTGATCTCCTCCAACCCTGCCACCATCCTCAGCGTGGTAGATTTTCCGCAACCGGAGGGCCCGACTAATACAATGAATTCCCGATCACTGATATTCAGGTTGAAGTCCTGCACCGCGAGAACGCCTTCGTCCGTTACCTTGAGATTACTTTTCTTTTTCTCGCTGTGTGGATATACTTTTTCAATATGCTGTAAACTGACTTCAGACATAATAAGCACCCCTTTCTGAGATGGCTTTCATTTTAAATGCCAGATATCCTGGTCATATTCCGCGATAGTACGATCGGAGGAAAAGAATCCAGAGCGGGCAATATTGACCAGCATCCTGCGGCTCCAGGCGTCCCGGTCCTCGTAGTCGGTTAGGCAACGCTCCTTCACCGCAATATAGTCCTCCAGGTCTAAAAGGGCCATAAAGTAGTCTTTGGAAATAAAGTCCTTGTAGAGCCGGCTAAGGCTCTGGGCATCACCCATGGTCAGCAGCTGGGGGCTGATGATGAAGTCCACCAGACGCTCCACCTCTGGCTTCTGCCAGTAGTCGCTGCTACGGTAGGCGCTATTCTGATAGAGGTCAATGACCTCATCAGCCGAGCGGCCGAAGATGTAGATGTTCTCCTCCCCCACCAGCCGGGAGATCTCCACATTGGCCCCGTCCAACGTACCCAGGGTGACAGCACCGTTGGCCATGAGCTTCATGTTGCCGGTACCACTGGCCTCCTTGGATGCCAAGGAGATCTGCTCGGACACATCGCAGGCGGGCACCAGGAGCTCGGCGGAGGAGACATTGTAGTTTTCCACCATCACCAGCTTCAGCCAGGGGGACACCTGAGGGTCCTGGTCGATGAGCCTGCTCAGGCACAAAAGCAGGTGGATGGTGTCCTTGGCTAGGGTATAGGCAGGGGCGGCTTTGGCACCGAACACCATAGTCACCGGCCGGGTTGGGGTACGGCCCTCCTTGATCTGCAGATACTTCCAGATTGCATACAAAGCATTCATCTGCTGGCGCTTATACTGGTGCAGCCGCTTGATCTGGATGTCCAGGATGCTATCGGGGGTAATCTCCGTCCCGCGCCCCTTCAGCCACCGGGCCAGTTTCGTCTTGTTTTCCCCCTTGACGGACAGCAACTGCTCACGGAGAGCGCTGTCCTCCATGTGGTCCATCAGCCCCTCCAGCTTCCCCGCATCCCGCTTCCACTCCGGGCCAATGGCCTGGGTGATGAGATCGGAGAGAGCAGGGTTGCAGCCCATCAGCCAGCGGCGGAAGGTGATACCGTTTGTTTTATTGTTGAACTTCTCTGGGTAGAGCACATAGAAGGAGTGCAACTCCGTATTTTTCAGGATTTCGGTGTGCAACTCGGCCACACCGTTGACCTTGGCGCTGCTGTGGATATCCATGTGGGCCATGTGGATGACATCGTGCGCATCCCAGATGGCAAGCTTGGGGGCATCGCTGCGTTTCCGGGCCCGCTCATCCAGGGCACGGATAAAAGGCAGTAGCTGGGGGGTCACCTGTTCCAGATAGGAGGCAGGCCATTTCTCCAGGGCCTCGGCCAGGATGGTGTGGTTGGTGTAGGCACAGGTACGCTCTACCAGATCCATGGCCCGCTCTAGCTCCACCCCCCGCTCGGTTAGCAGACGAATGAGCTCCGGAATCACCATGGATGGGTGGGTGTCGTTGATGTGGACAACGGCGTACTTGTCCAGCTCTTCCAGGGCGTGCCCTCGCTCCTCCAGTTCCTGCAGAATCAGTTGGGCACCAGCGGAAACCATGAAGTACTGCTGGTATAGTCGCAGCAGCCGCCCCGTCTCGTCGCTGTCATCGGGGTAGAGGAAGGAGGTCAGGTGGTGGGAGATGTCCGTTTTGTCAAACTGGATGCCATCCTTGGGGGGGTGGGCGGGTTGCTCCACGTCAAAGAGGTGCAATCGGTTGCAAATGCCATTCTCATAGCCGGGAATCTCCAGGTCGTACAGTCTGGCGTTCAGAGAGAAGCTCCCGAACTTTACCGGGTAGGAAACCCCGGTATCCAGCAGCCAGGACTCCGGCGCAATCCAGGGGTCGGGCATCTCAGTCTGCCGGCCAGTGTCCAACCGCTGACGGAACAGGCCATAGTGGTAATTGAGGCCCACACCGTCCCCGTTGATTCCCAGGGAGGCGATGGAGTCCAGAAAGCAGGCGGCCAGGCGGCCCAGCCCGCCGTTACCCAGGGAAGGCTCCGGTTCCTGATCCTCAATCTGGGCCAAGGAGCGGCCGTGAGCGGCCAGTAGAGCCTCCACATCCTCTAGTAGGCCCAGGTTGATGAGGTTGGCCCTCAGCAGTCGCCCCACCAGAAATTCCGCGGAAAAATAGTACAGTTTCCGCTTCCCCTGGGCGTGGCCCATGGGCTTTTGTAGATCACGCACCGCGGCGGTCAGGGCGTACATCAGCTCCCGGTCGGAGCTCGTGTCCAGGCTGACCCCATGCCTTGTCAAATAGGTATCCAAATAAGGTTGGATGCTCATGACTTTTCTCCCTTCCTTTCCTGGGGCAGGCGCTCATAGAGCTTCATCTGCCGCAGCAGGCGTTTGGCCAGAGCCGGGCTATCAAAGCCGGGCAGCGCCCGCCACTGCCAGTTACCCCCCAGCGTAGAGGGGGTGTTGATCCGCCCCTCTGAGCTAAGCCCTAGCAGATCCTGCATTTGAACAATGGCGTAATCGGCAGTACTACTCCAAATAGCTCGCATCATTCCCCAATTTTCTCCTTCAATAGAATCAAGATGCAAATATTCGCGAGCCAATGCTACATCTTCTGGGCTTGCGGTACTAATCCACCCTAAAGCAGTGTCGTTGTCGTGGGTACCGACATAGGCAACACAATTGGTAGGGTAATTATGGGGCTGATATGTTCGCCCTCCCCCATCCCGGCTATCAAAAGCAAACTCCAGCACCTTCATTCCAGGATAGCCGGTGTTCTTCAAAAGTTGATGTACCGAGGGGGTAAGAAAGCCAAGATCCTCTGCAATGATGGGCCGCTGACCAACTACCTTCTCCACTGCACGGAAAAAGTCCAACCCAGGCCCAGCTTCCCATGTACCTTCTTTGGCTGTCTCAGCAGAAGCCGGAATAGCATAGTAAGCATCAAAGCCCCGGAAATGATCGATACGAAGCACATCATAAAACCTAAACTGGAAAGAAATACGGTGCAACCACCAGTGATAGCCATCTGCCCGCATCTGCTCCCAATTAAAAAGAGGATTGCCCCACAACTGGCCATCTGCAGAAAAGCCATCCGGTGGGCAACCAGCCACCCGGGTAGGATGCAGATCAGCGTCCATCTGGAACTGATCCGGATGTGCCCATACATCCGAACTGTCTTCCGCCACATAAATAGGAATATCGCCAATGATAGATATCCCTTTGGCTTCCGCCAGACTTTTCAGCCGTTCCCACTGCTCAAAAAACAAAAACTGTACGCCTTTCCAAAAGAGAATATCAGATTCCATCTCTGCCTTGGCCTGTGACATTGATTCTCTTTCCCTGTGTCGAAGTTCTTCCGGCCACTCTTTCCAAGGTCTTCCTCCAAAATAACTTTTTAAAGACATGAAAAGGGAGTAATCTTCCAGCCAATAACTTTCTTTATCGCAAAAACACTGCACCGCTTGTTTGTTATTGGCCCAAAGCCGATCCACTGCTTTTTTGAGTACCTGGAAACGTTTTTGATACAACAATCCATAGTCTACACGGGCGGAATTTGTACTCCACTGGATGCCTTGGTACTCTTCGGGCAATAATAATCCCACCTTGGCCAAATCATCTAGATCAATCAAATAGGGGTTCCCTGCATAGGAGGAAAAAGGTTGGTATGGAGAGTCGCCATAGCCAGTAGGTCCAATGGGCAATAACTGCCAATAAGTCTGACCACTTTCTGCCAAAAAGTCTAGAAACTCTTTGGCAGATCTCCCCAAAGTTCCGATTCCCCACGGTGAGGGTAATGAAGTGATTGGCATCAGAACGCCGGCACTTCGCATATCAACACCAACCTTTCTGTGACTCTGTTATCTTGTTTCCACAAAAGAAACGCTTTCACGTTCCACTAATTCAAAATCAATTGTTTCATAAACCGGAGTTGTTTTGTAATGAATCGCCTGGAGTAAGGTTTGTACTCCCCGGGCTGCCAGCTCCGCGGCATCCTGTCTAACGGTTGTCAGTCGGGGGATACAGAAGTTAGCAGTATCAATTCCATCATAACCTACGATCGAGATATCATCCGGGATCCTCAGTCCCAAATCGCATATGGCACGCATAGCCCCTAAAGCAATAACATCGCCCAGTGCAAACAGGGCAGTGATATCCGGCTCTCGCCCCAGTAGCTCTTTTGCCGCCGCATATCCATCTGCCATGGAGAACCGACATGGGACATGGTTAGCTTTAGGGGCAAAAGGCAACCCTAACCGCCTCATACAAGCCTCAACACCCCGGAGTCGTTTAACACTAATTTGCTCAACCGCCAGGTTTCCTCCCAACACACCGATCTTCTGATGTCCATGACGGTATAGGTACTCAATAACAGCCTCTGCAGATGCGGTGTCATCTGTGGAGAAGCTAGATAGATTTTCAAAACCTAAAGCATGGGCGTCATTGGTCAGCAACACACAAGGAACCGTAATTGGATGAAATTCTCGTCGAAAACAGTCCAAGTCCCCTCCAAGGAAAATAATTCCTTTGGGCCGACGGAGCTTGACTAACTGCACTGCATACTGTACTTCGTCGGCCTCCTCATCCAGATAGGCCACATAAATCTCTTCACCGTTGTTTCGAAAAAGATCCTGCACACGTTCCAAAATTCCAGCAAACAAGAAGTTTTGAGATCCTTTTACCAATACGGCAACGGACGATTGTGCCTGCGTCTTCAGATACTTTGCATTAGCGTTTGGCTCAAATCCCTGCTCATGTACTACAGCCAGAATACGTTCTCGAGCCTTCTTACTGACATCTGGATGATTATTCAGAACCCGGGATACAGTACCTAACCCATATCCCGAAAGACGCGCAATATCTTTTATCGTCATAGCCTCACTTCCAATATTCCATGTGATACAGCCCCGTTACCCCTTGACCGCACCCGCGGCCACGCCTTTGATAATGTACTTCTGGCAGGACAGGTAAAATACGATCACAGGGATTACCGCCATGATGAGGGCGGCCATAATGGCACCCATGTCAACCCGGCCGTAGGAGCCTTTCATATATTGTATCACAATAGAGATGGTTTTGTACTTTTTCAGATCCAGGGTCAGGTAGGGCAACAGGAAGTCGTTCCAGATCCACATGGTCTCCAAGATGCCCACGGAGATGTAGGTGGGCTTCATGATGGGCAGAACCACCGAGAAGAAGGTACGGATGGGTGAACAGCCGTCGATCATGGCGGCCTCCTCGATCTCAATGGGGATGGACTTGACAAAGCCGCAGAACATGAACACCGCCAGCCCCGCGCCAAAGCCCAAGTAGATGATGATGAGACCCCAGGGGGTGCCCAGACCCAGCCGGTCGGTGACCAGGGAGAGAGTGAACATGACCATCTGGAAGGGGACCACCATGGAGAAGACGCACAGGATGTAGATGGCTTTGGTGACCCGGGTCTTCACCCGGGTAATATACCAGGCGCACATGGAGGTGCAGATGAGGATGACCAGCACCGAGCCCACGGTGATGAACACCGTCCAGCCCACCGCATCCAGAAAGCCGTACTGGTCGATGGCGGCGGTGTAGTTGTCTAGGCCTGTGAGGGTGGTCTCATTGGGCAGCTGGAAGGGCTCCAGGCTGATGTAGGACTTTTTCTTAAAGGAGTTCATTAGCACCACCACGATGGGCAGCACATAGACGATGCACAAAAAGGAGAACAGGCCGGTGCCCAAGCGGCTGAGATGGGCTTGTTTTTGTTTCATTGCTGTACCTCCTTGGAGCGGGTGGCCCGGAGCTGAAGCAGACCGATGCCAACCACCAGAATAAAGAAGATCACGGCCTTGGCCTGGCCCACGCCCTCCCAGCCGGTACGGCCGTAGAAGGTGTTGAAGATGTTCAGAGCCAGCAGCTCGGACATCTTGGCGGGCTCGCCGGCGGTTAGGGACAGATTCTGGTCAAAGAGCTTGAAGCCGTTGACCAGGGAAAGGAAGGTGCAGATGGTGATGGAGGGCATCATCATGGGGATGGTCACCTTAAACAGCCGCTTAGGGCCGCTGGCGCCGTCGATCTGGGCGGCCTCGATCACATCGCCGGGGATGGACTGGAGCCCGGCGATGTAAATGATCATCATATAGCCGATCTGCTGCCAGGACACCAGGATGACCAATCCGGCAAAGCCGTACCACTCGTTGAGATTGAGGGCGGTGGAGTAGGCTGCCAGGATGCCGTTGAAGATAAGCTGCCAGATGTAGCCCAGCACGATGCCGCCGATGAGGTTGGGCATGAAGAACACGGTGCGAAAAATGTTGGTACCCCGCATCTTCTGGGTCAGGGCCAGGGCGATCAGGAAGGCGATGATGTTGATGACCACCAGGGAAACCACCGCAAACAGGGCGGTATACCAGAAGGCGTGACGGAATATGGTGTCCTGAAAGGCCCGGACATAGTTTTCCACCCCGTTGAAGGTGGCGTCGGTCACCGTGGTAAACTTGCAGAAGGACAGCCAGATGCCCATGAGGAAGGGCACGATGAAGCCGATGGTGAACGCGGCCAGGGTGGGCAGGAGGAAGATGGGAAAATACCGCTTGATTGCCTTTTCCAAAGAAAAGCCTCCTTACATAAATCAGTCAGTAGGATGAAATGGAGACAGCGGGCAGGCAAACGCCCGCCCGCTGTCAAAGCGTTAGTTTCAGAGATAGGGTTCCAATCAGCCGTTGACGGCAGCCGCCTCGGCGGCCCAGCCGTCCACGAAGGCGGTCACCACGGCGTCCCAGTTGGCATCGGTCTGGTCGGCGGCATAGGTGGTGAGAGCGGAGCCCACGCCGTTCTTCCACTCCTCAGAGGGCATGGTGGCGAAGTTCCAGGACACGGGCTCATAGCCGTCGGCCACATACTGGTTGCCGATGTTCACCAGGGGGTTGCTGGACTCCAGGTTGCCCTGGAAGGGGATCACAAAGCCCATGCCAGGCTGGCCGGAGGGCATGGCGCCCTCGCCGCCGCACATGGCGGTGGTGCCCACCTCAGAGGTGACACACCAGTTCATGAAGTCCAGGGTGGCCTGGATGTCGGCCTCGGAGGCCTTGGCGTTGACGCACCAGTAGTTCTCGGTGCCGGTGCACAGGCCCTGCTTCTCCTCGCCGTCCACGCCGATGTAGATGGGCAGCATGCCCAGGTTGTCGTCGCCCAGCTCGGCCACGTCGTTGTAGGCCCAGGTGCCGTTCTGATAGAACACGGCCTTGTTGGTCACAAACTCGGCCACGGCGTCGTCGCCGGTCTTGGTGGACAGCAGAGTGGGCTCACAGGTGGCGTTGTTGATGTACAGGTCCCAGATCTGGCGGTAGTTGTCCAGGTAGGTGCCCTTGATGGCGTCGGTGGAGCTGATGCCGTCAGCCTTGTACTCATAGTAGATGGGCAGGTTGGCCAGGTGGGTCTTGAAGCGCCAGTCGGAGGAGCCATCCATGCCGGCGGAGGTGAAGGCGGAGAAGCCCAGCTCGTCCTTGCGGGCGGTGATGTCCTCGGCCACCTTCTTCAGATCGGCAAAGCTCTTGATGTCGTCGGCGGAGTAGCCGGCCTGCTCCAGCAGAGCCTTGTTGTAGATGATGCCGTAGGTCTCGATAACGTAGCCGATGCCCGCCATCTTGTCCCCGTCCATCAGGGCGAACTCCTCGCTGGTGAGCTGGCTGGCAATGTCAGAGCCGGTCAGGTCATAGCAGTAGTCCTTCCAAGCGGCCAGGCCCACGGGGCCGTTGACCTGGAACAGGGTGGGAGCATCGGTCTTGGCCATCTCGGACTTCAGAGTGGTCTCATAGCTGCCAGAAGCGGCGGTAAGGACGGTGACCTCCACGCCGGTCTCCTCGGTGTACAGGTCGGCCAGTTCCTGCCACTGAGCATCCTGCTCAGGCTTAAAATTCAGGTAGTACACTTTTCCGCCGGCGGAATCGTTGCCAGAGCTTCCTGTGTCGCTGGGCGTGGATGGTTTTGTACCACAACCACTCAGCAGTGACAAAGACAATGTAGCGGCTAAACCGAGTGCAAAGAGTCTTCTTTTCATTTCCATTGACCTCCTAATAATTTTGCATTGACTTTATTCTGGAAATGTTCCTGGAATCGTTTCCAGTTTTGCTGAAGTTATTATACATCTTTTCAGCAATAATCTCAATAAAAATTTTATTTCTCTTTTGTTTTTTGTCTGAATCATAAATATACATACTATGATATCGTGTATATCAAACAATTTTTAATTAGATCACAAGCACAATATATATGACAAACAATTTTACAGTCGCCTTTCTATCAGCTTACCTAATGTCTACCTCGTATATCTTGAGATTGTATATTCCGCCAAATCTCAAAGTAAAAATCGGTCCAACAAATAGATACGCCTACTGTCGGACCGATCTTTGCATCAATTATAGTATTCCTTATGGTTCTGCGTTTTCTTTACTTGACTATGCTGGTAGAATCAATTGGGCGCACCTTGTAAAACGCAGACAACACAGAAATGGTATCAGTCTGCCAGATAGCGAATCCCTTGAATGCCATGGATGCCCAGACCTGGGTCGTTGGAGACGGTGATCTTCCGCTCGTTGAACACCGCGCCGCCCAGGATGGGGGCCTCGCTGCACAGCACGGGGCCGTCCAGGTCGATCTTGATGATGATCTGCTTGGCGCAGGCTAGATGGACCGCCGCGTTGACACTGATCTTGGCCTCCAGCATGCAGCCGATCATGCACTCCACGCCGTAGACCTCGGCAGCGGAGGAATGTTCAAAAAAGACGCACTGACCGAGTTCTTCGACGAAGTGCGTCAGAAATGTACCTTCCAGTACTGGTTCTTCGGCCACTATCACAGCAATATGGTGATTGAGAAAAGATATGCCATGCTATATGAGCAGATTATAAGACTGAAGTAAGACAAAGGGCTGTGCTGACGCACGGCTCTTTTTTCGTCTCTGTTTGCACACGGCTTTGTCAGTATGTCATATGGGGGTTCGGAAATGGCTTAAAAAAGCGCAGAAAAACAAAAACACAAGTTGCGCAAAACCCTGGATCAATTGAGCCGCAAGGCTTTCCGGGCTGTATCTTTTTCGGCAACAAAAGACAAAAATCACCGGAATCGCTTGATTCCGGTGATTTTCTTTCGTAATCTGCGACTTTTTATGGCACTTAATTTTCGACGTTTCATCAAGACTCACACGTTGACCCACACGGGGAATAAACTGTACCCAAGAAAATGGACACGAGATTTTGACCCATGGCCCCGTTCGGCGGACACGCATTTGACCCATAGGG
>CAKTGD010000018.1 GCA_934561335.1 uncultured Oscillospiraceae bacterium | reverse complement strand
TGAAGCAAAAGCAGCTTTTCATAACCGGCACGGCATTGGCTTTAGCGGCGGCACTGGCCGGGTGCGGCGCGGCGGCCCCGGCGGCAGACCAGACTCAGTCCTATATCAGCATGACTCAGGCGCAGACGGCGGCGCTGGACGCCGCCAACATCGACGCGGCGGACGCGGACATTTCTTCCGCAACGCTCAGTGAGGTCGCTGGCGTGACCTGCTACAAGGTGGAGTTCACCTCTGGCGATCATACCTACGCCTACTCCATCAATGCTGAGAGCGGCGAGGTGCTGGAGGCGAGTTACCGGGATAAGAACGCCGCGCCCACGGACAGCACTCAGACGGATACCCCTGCATCCGGCGCGACCACCACTCCGGCGCAGACCGCGCCCAGCACGAACACCAACACCTCTACCGGCGCGGTGGACGAAGCCAAGGCGCAGGAGATCGCTCTGGCACACGCCGGGGTCAAGGCGGCGGACGCCACCATCACCAAGTCCAAGCTGGACTATGACGACGGACGTCAGGTGTATGAAATTGAGTGGTACGCGAACGGCGCAAAGTACGACTATGAGATCGCTGTGGCTACCGGCGAGATCGTCAACTCCGGCTATGAGGCAAAGACCGTGGTCGGCACCGGCAGCAGCGCCACCGTCAGCGAGGCGACAGCAAAGCAGACCGCCCTTGCCCGCGTATCCGGCGCGACGGAAAAGGACATCTACGAATGGAAGCTGGACTACGACGATGGCCGCACGGAATACGAGGGCAAGATCATCTACGGCGGCATGGAGTATGAGTTTACCATCGACGCGAATACCGGCGCTGTATTAGAATGGGAGGCCGAAACGATTCGCAAGTAAAAGCACAAAGGAGAACGAGAAGATGAACAAAACCGAGCTGATTTCCACCGTGGCCGAGGCCGCGGGCATGAGCAAGAAGGACACCGAGCAGGTCCTGAACACATTTTTTGATACCGTGCAGAACACCTTGAAGCAGAACGACAAGGTGCAGATCCCCGGCTTCGGTACCTTTGAGGTGCGCGAGCGTGCCGCCCGTCAGGGCCGCAATCCCCACACCGGCGAGACCATCGAGATCGCCGCCGCAAAGGCCCCCGCCTTCAAGCCCGGAAAGGCCCTAAAGGACGCCATCCAGTAATTTCACAGCGAATACCACAACGCCACTCAGACGAAAAACCGTCTGAGTGGCGCTGTTTTTTTATCCGCGGACTTGGATCGGCGCTGCGGGCGCGGTCATTGAAAAAGAATTCCAGAGACAAAATCTGCTAAATTGCATAGACTAACTCCAACTCTATTTTGGGGAGGACACGCCTATGCTCATCACCGCTGAACACATCGCCGCCTACGCCGCCCATCTCCGCGCGGAGGAACGCAGCCCCGGCACCATCGCCAAGTACACCCACGACCTCACCGCCCTTGCTCACTTTCTGGACGGAACGCCGCTAACGAACGAGAGTGCCGCCGCGTGGAAAGCCCATCTGCTGGAGCAGGGGCACAAGCCCAACACCGTCAACGCCATGCTGGCGGCGGTGAATGGCTTTTGCCGGTTTTTCGACCTGCCGGTGCGGGTGAAATTTCTGAAGATCCAGCGGCAGATCTTCCGTACCCCAGACCGGGAGCTGACGAAAACCGACTACGATCGCCTCCTTGCCGCCGCCAGCGGCCGGACGGCGCTGCTGCTGGAAGCCCTCTGCGCCACCGGCGTCCGGGTCAGCGAGGTCAAATTTCTGACGGTGGAGGCGGCGAAGGCGGGCCGGACGGACATCCGCTTGAAGGGCAAAATTCGGACGATCCTGCTGCCGAAAAAGCTCTGCAAAAAGCTGGTCGCCTACGCCAAGGCGCAAAAAATCGCCTCCGGCGAGATTTTCCTCACCAAAGGCGGCAAATCGCTGTCTCGTTTTCAAATCTGGCGGGACTTGAAAGCCCTCTGCAAAGCGGCTGGCGTTGAAAAGTCCAAGGTTTTCCCCCACAATTTCCGCCACTTTTTCGCCACGGCCTTCTACAAAATGAGCCGGGACATCGCCCGCCTCGCCGATCTGTTAGGCCACAGTTCCATCGAAACCACCCGCATCTACCTCGCGGTCAGCGGCGCGGAGCAACAGCGGCAGCTTGACCGGCTTGGACTTGTTTCGTAGGGCAACGAAATCTATATTTTGTTGCGTGTTTACCTTGTTTCGACAGGGAACGACAACAAAAATCGAGGTTAGTATAGTACATATATCGCTCATTTTTCAAGACCCTTTGTAAAAATCGGCATAATCAATAAACCGTAACCAAGTTTTTTGACTACGGTTTATTTGTCATGCCCAAAATCGAGCCCTTTTCACGCCAAAAGCCCCGATTTCATAGGAGGTTAATCGTTTTGCTGACGGCGGTGGAGCAAGGGGCGCAACAAAATATAGATTCTGTAACCCGCGGGTTGCTTTTTTTCTGTATCGCATTAAAGCCTTGGCAGTTCTATTTCAGATGAGGAGGAAATTATGCAGCTTCTTACCACCACCGACTACGCCGTGCGCATCGTGTATTACGTTGCCATGCAGCGGCGAATGGTCAACAGCACAGAAATCGCGCAGGCGATGGACGTCCCGCTGACCATGATGGGACGGATCGGCCGCAAGCTCATTGACGCGGGCATCCTGACCTCTCAGCGCGGCAACACGGGCGGGCTCGCACTCGCGCGGCGAGCGCGCGACATCACGATGGCAGACATCATCTACGCGGTGGAGGATGTGTGCATCAACCGATGTCTGGAGGCGGACCACGTCTGCCCCCGCGGCGCGGCGGACACCTGCCCCGTCCACGCCTTTTACGCGCAGGTGCAGGATTGTCTTGACACGATGTTAACAGGGAAAACCATCGAATCCCTGCTCAATGACGCGGCGAATTTGACTGGAAAGCGACTTCGACCCCCGCGCGGGGCTTAAAAATAGATCATATAAGCTAAAAATAGGAGGAAAACATGAAAGCGAAAACACCGATCCGCAAGAAAATCGACCGCGCGCTGACGCTTTTGCTGGCGCTGACGGTTATCGGCGGCTCCATCCATTGGGTAGCCGGCGACACGGAGCAGCTGCCCGAGGGCGTCGAGGTGTATGATCTGCCCGTGATGCAGAGCGACCCGGACTTTGACCCCGAGGTGGACATCCTCGACAACATCTTCTACCCCGAGGACCGCTACACGAATCTGCGGGTGGAGGATTGGGGCGGCTTCAACATTGACGAGCTGGGCGAGTACGAGCTGACCTACGCCCTCGACCGCATCCCGGCGGAGGAGTTGCCCGCTGAGCCGGAGCAGCCCGCTGAGCCGGAGCAGCCCACCGAGCCGGAGCAGCCCACCGAGCCGGAGCAGCCCGCCGAGCCGGAGCAGCCCACCGAGCCGGAAACGCCGGACAACAGCGGCGACAACACCGAAAATCCGGGCGAGACCGAAGCTCCGGACAATAGCAGCACCGAAAACACTGGCACCGAAAACGGCTCCACCGAAAACGGCGGTACCGAGAACGGCAACGGCGACAGCGCTCCTGCCGAGAATGGCGACACCAATGACGCCGGCAACGCCGCCGAGAGCAGCGCCCCCGCCGACGACGCGGCGGCGCTGGCGCCGGAGGACGAGCTTTCCCTCATGGACGCCGCGCCTGTCGAGGAGAGCAGCGACGAGGTTTCCGACACGCCCGCCGAGGACCTTGACGAGGGCTTTGTTGCGGATGCCCCCGCCAGCGCCGAGACCGTCTACTTCAAAAGAACGGTCATCGTCATGGACCCGGAGGCTATGGAGCAGCCTATGCCCATTGCGGTCATCGAGGGCGTCATCAACGACAACTACCCTTGGGGCTCCGCGATGAGTGAAAGCAGCGTGACGCTCCATGTGCCGAGAGAGAACTATGCCGGCGCGATTGCGCTAAAGCGGACGAATATGCCGAACCTGAGTGCGGCGCAGGTGAACGAATTGGGCGTGGACTATGTGACTGTTGCTGCCAATGTCACCGGCGGGAAGGTGATCATCACCGGTGGCCAGCTGGTGGACGGCGCATGGTACCGCTTTGAGTACGAGGACAACGCGGTGAGCAACCCCGTGCGGCTGGTCAAGGGCGGAGCTACCACGTATTGTGGTAGTTCAAAAATAGCCACACATGTTTTCACGGGTTCTATAGGGAGGGACCGATACTATATTTCTAACGATAGAATTATGTACTACGTGGGTCCATACGGCAGTAATAACTTCTCAGAAAACTCGTTTCATGTGTGCGGCCTTATTCAAAAGAACGATCAGCGAGCTTGGTTAGCCAGTTCACACTCTGCCAAATGGACGATGGGTGGGAGCATGGTTGACAAAAATAATCTACAACCTACATCATACATGGATGGACATGTAGGTTTGCAAAAAGCTTATTTAGAGTCATATCGCATCAGCTTTCAAAAACGCGATAGCTTCTCCTTGCGTTTTGAAATCGTGCCGGATACGCAGCAGAGCAAGCACATCTCCATTGCGACGGATACCACCTTCGGAACGATTGATAGTGTTAACCAAAAATTTGTAGAGGCGAATGATAATGTAGCTCTTGCGAAAATCATTGACCGGCGAGAAGCGAAGATGCAGATGGTGAGCGTACGAGATTTAGAAAAAGCGACAAAGGACACCCCTGCGTTTTCCATCAGCTTTGACCAAAGAAATCTGCCGGAGCGAACGGCGATTGGCTATTATAGAACCCCTGATGAGTATGTATCTATACCTACAGAGTTTACAAAAGCATCTTACCTATGGGCCGATAATAATAATAATAATTGCAGCATTTCGAACACGGACTCCGGTATGAGCATGAGCTGGCTGGACCTCGACCAAATGGACGACCCCACTATCCGCTTCACCTTCTCCATCGGCACCTACAGCGAGCTCGGCTCCGTGGCGGACACCGTGGTGTTCAAGAGCGGCGACAACGGCTCCTTCGTGCAGGAGGACGGCAAGGACCCCAAGACCTCCTTCCTGTTCTACAACGACGAGAAGCTTGGCACCACGCAGGTGCTTCCGACCACCGGCAGCCCGCTGGTGCTGGAGAAGATCCCCCAGTGCCAACCCGACACGGCGGCAGCACTGAACAACTGGGCCTTCGCGGGCTGGACGCTCAAAGTCAGCGGCCAAGCGGACGCCAACATTAACTTGGACAAGGTCTACTCCAACGAGGACATCAAGGGTCTGACCTATAAGAGCATGTACGGGACCATGACCTTCACCGCCCACTACGCCGAGACGGAGGCGGAGGTGTACAAGGACGGTACGCTACAAGGAAAATACGGCAACGCGGCGCTGGCGCTGGCGGCGGCGCAGAACGGGCAAACGGTCAAGCTGCTCAAGGACAGTGCCCTAACCCCCGCGGAGGGCGCAGAACTCAAAAAGGGCGTTTCCATCCAGCAGATGAACGGTAACACCGTCAAGGCGACCGCGGAGGGTACCTACATCAACGTGGCGGCTAACGGCGCAATCACCCTCTGCACCGGAGAGAATCAAAAGGACGGCGCGATTTCCGTGAGCCACACGACTGCGGATAGCGCCCGCACCGTCACCGTGGACGGCTATACCCTGTCCACCACGTTTGACTACACCGTAAAGGCAGTGGATACTAACAGCCGCGCCCATGACAGCAAGGCAAGCGTCACGCTGCCGGATGCCAACCGGATTCTGACGGTCAACAAGGACAATGCGGAGTACTGCAAGTTTACGTCAACGGCTGGTGAAAAGACCTTCTACATCGGCGGCTACCGGGTAGCGCTGGACTGGAGAAACCGCACCGACGCGGGCACTCTGCCGGGAGCGGACGCCGCGACAGGCCCGAAAACCGCCAAGCTGGCGGACGGTGCCAAGCTGCCCTACTACAAGCAGGCGGGCTACACCATGACCATCGTGCCCGTGGGGAAATATCAGTTCCCGGATGGCGCTCAGAACAGCGTTTATGTCTCTATGGCGGATGCTGACGGCGCGCATACGAAGATGCTGACGGCAGACCAATTTGAGGTTAAGAGGGACAACGCCAGCCAGCTCGCCGTCAAGATCAAGGACACGGTAGCCATCACCGGCGAGCTGCTCTGCTACATGGGCCCGGTGGGCGGCAACGACCTCATGACCCATGAGATGACGACGCTGACGGTCACCCTCAAGGCCGATACTGCCGTCACCGACAGCAAGGCGGGTACGGTCACCGTACACGCGCTTGGCAAGGAGTATAAGCTGACCGCCAAGCAAGGCGATGCGAACGTGTTCGAGGGTTCGGTGCCGCTGGCTGAGCCGCTGAGCGTCACCTTCGCGCCGACGGACTTCAAAGAGCCCTACTATCAAGCGTATACCAAGGAAGCAGGCAGCACCTTCTCCCTGCTGACCGCGCTGACGGCTGACGGAGGCGCAGCTGCCGGAGGCATAACCTACGACCTCTCCAAGGCGACGCAGACGACGCAGGGCGCAGACGCCTCGGCGCAGGACGGCGGCGACGCCGCCACCGCCCCCGGAGCCACCTTTGACTGGGTGCCGAAGGCATACACCGTCGAGTACACGGCGAATAATAAGACGGCTGACGGTAGAACCAACACGTTAGAGGCGACCTTTACCAAGTCCCATGTGTTCCGCGTGTTCCTCACCGGCGGCACGGTGACGGTCACCAACACGGACGACTCCGCCACGGGTCTGATCCACAGAGACCACGACGAGACGGGCGACGACTCCCACTATATCATCGTGAAGCACGGCACCCCGCTGAAGGTCACGATGACGCGCACAACGCAGGCGGCGGATAACTATTTCAATGCCTATTGGGCGAAGGTCTACAACAACACGCAAAGCAAGGGCGAAGAACTCCCGGAAAAGGCCGCGAAGCTGACAGATCTTAATGGCAATGCCAGTAATGGCAAGGTCTACGAGACCCCTGCCATCACCGAGCCCTTCATCCTCAACGCGGCGTTCGAGGAGGGCCAGCCCGTCACCGTGAAGGTGACCGGCGGCACGGTGCTGAATACCCTCCCTGCTGGCTTTACAGAGGACACCGACAAGGACAAGGACCGCATCACGCCGAGTTGGACGGAGAGCGACGGCACCTACACGGCAAAGGTGAATCACGGCCAGTCGATCTTTGTGGTGGTGGAGCCGAATGACGGCTTTGGCCCCATCCGCGCCACCGTGGACGGCCTGACCTTTGAGGGCAAAGAGCTGAAGGACTTGCTGGATAAGACGTCCACCTTGGATAAGTATGACGCCAAGGACGGCAAGGTATATTACATCTACCGTTCCGATCCCATCTACCGCGCGTGGAATGCGGAGCTCGTGTTTGCGAAGGACGTTAGCGTCACCTTCACGGAGGATGGAAATACAACCCTCAAGGATAATACGGGCGACATCGCAGGCTCGACCCAAAACCAGAAGATCCCGGAGAATCTGTTTGACAGAGCAACACAAGCCGTGTCGAACGGAACGCAGAAGTTCTTCGCGTGGGTCGAAAAGAGCGCGAATACCGCCGTGGGAACGGTCACGCAGGTCTACACCAAGCTGACCGAGGTTTTGAGCGATCTGATCTTGAAGCCGCTCTTCCGCAACTCGAACGATACGCAGGTCGCCATTGGCGAGAATGGCCGCATCGCGGCAACGGGTCTGACCGTCACTCCCGACATTTTTGCGAAAATCAAGAATGACAAGCCTGCCACTCTGAAGGAGGCCCATGCGGAAATCTTCGATGCCGCGGGCAAGAAGGTGGAATACACCGACGCCGCCATCAAGACGGAGTGGAGCGATGCGCTGACGGGCGATACCCCCGCTTCGGGTCTCTACACCGACGGCCTAATCATCTCTATGGGCGATGTGTCGGTCAAAGTCAACGTGAGAATTACGGAAAAGGCCAGTGAGCAGAACCCCGTCATCACGGGTAAGACGGCCCGCACGTTGAGCTTCCAGGGCAAGGCAAGCACAAAGTATGATATTGTTCTCACCGCGGACCCAAACCATACGGTAATAAAGAGCGTAACAACAGACGGCGAGGGCAAGGGTACCTTTACGGATCTGAATAAGGCCACGGAGTACACCATCGGCAATACGTATCTTGGCATTGTGACCGACACGACCCTGCTGGTGGACGCCAAGGACATCGCTGACGCGTTCAAGAACGAGGACGAGACGACACAGCACACCCCCGGCACCACCGGCAAGGACGAGACGGCAAGCAACAGCAACGTCACGGTCAGTGTGAACGCGGACGGAAACTATGTGGCCGCGCTGAAGCAGAGCATGACCCGCACCGTGGAAATTCCCGACACTTGGGGGAGCGTGACGCTGGCTCTCAATGGGTACACCATTCAGGGCGCGAATGCCACGGACAGCGCCGAGGCACAGCCCGGTCTGCGCTTTGTGGCGGACAGCGGGGACAAGCATCCCGGCACCCATCTGACCGTTATCAGCGGCACCATTAAGGGCGGCAGCGGCAGCGCCGCGCATCCCCACGGCGCGGCTGGTGTCAGCGCGGTCAGCAATCCAATCAACACCCCGAATGCCCCCGCAAACGCCAAGATCACGGTGGGCAGCGGCGCTCACATCCTCGGCGGCAAGGGCGCGGACGGCACAGCCAATGCCGTTACCCGCGCGAACAGCCCCCTTGACGGCGGCGACGGCGGCAAGGGTATCGATGGAGCCATCACGGTCACCGTGGCAAGCAACGGCAGCGTCACCGGCGGCAACGGCGGCAACGGCGCTGACTCGAATGTCAATGGAACTGCCCCCGGCCGCGGCGGCGCTGGCGGCGAAGGCGTTTCGATCAACAACAACCAGTCGGCAACCATCGAGCAGGGCGGCACCGTCACCGGCGGCAACGGCGGTCATGGCGGCAACGCGCAGAAGCCCAACGAAAGCAAGGGCGGCGATGGCGGCAATGGCGGCATCGCAGTGAAGGCTCTGGACGGTGCGATCACCAACAACGGCACCCTCAAGGGCGGCAACGGCGGCAACGCCGGCGCGGCCTGGAAGGGCAACGGCGGTACGGGCGGCACTGGCGGTGACAGCACCGAAGGCGGCGGCAAAGTTGACGGCAACGGTACTGACAACGGCGGCAACGGCGGCACTGGCGGCGGCTCCGACAGCGGCAACGGCGGTCAGGGCGGCTCCGGCGGCGATTCCAACACCGGCAACGGTGGTCAGGGCGGCGCTGGCGGCGGCTCCAACACCGGCAACGGTGGTACGGGCGGCGCAGGCGGCGATTCCGACAAGGGCGACGGCGGCACTGGCGGCGCTGGCGGCGATAGCCCCGTTAAGCCCGGTCAAGGCGGCAGCGGCGGTCAGGGCGGCAACGGCAACACCGGCGACAACGGCAACCAAGGCGGCAACAACAAGCCCGGTGCCACGAAGACGCTCATCAGTATCTCCATCAACACGAAGCCCACTAAGATGATCTATACCAAGGGCGAACGCTTTGATCGCACTGGTATGGTGGTCACGGCGAAGTATAGCAATGGTGACGAAAAAACTGTTACCACTTACACGATTTCTCCGGCTGGCGCACTGACCCTCAGTGATACAACCATCACCGTCAGCTATGAGGAAAAAGGCAAGAAAGTAAGCACCACGCTAACCATCACCGTGAATGACACCGGCACCGATAAGCCCGGTGGCGGCACAACCAATCCCGGCGGCGGCACCACCAATCCCGGCGGTGGCACCACCAATCCCGGCGGTGGCACCACCAATCCCGGTGGCGGTTCCACTGGCGGTGGCGGTTCCTCTGGCGGATCTGGTGGTTCCGGTTCCGGCGGCTCTGGCTCTAACAGACCCTCCGGCGGTGGCAGCTCCGGCGGTTCCTCCGGTGGCGGTTCTGGTTCCGGCTCCGGCAGCACCAACAAGCCTTCCGGCGGCGGGAACTCTGGCGGAAGCTCCGGCGGCAACAATGGCTCCGGCAGTGGAAACAACAACGGCAGCGGCTCCACCGGTGGCAACACAGGCACGACCAATCCCAACAAGCCCGGAACGGGCAACACCGGAAATACTGGCACGACCAATCCCAGCAATCCCAACAAGCCCGGTGCGACCAATCCCACCAACCCCGGAACGGGCACGAACCCCGGCACCAACTCCGGCACCGGCAATACTGGCAACAACGGCAGCAACGGCGGCAATACCGGCAGCAGCAACAACGGCGCTGTAAACGGCAATGGCACGGGCAACGGTACTGGCAACGGTACTGGCAACGGTACTGGCAACGGTACGGGCAACGGCTACGCCCCCGGCTATGACGGCAGCTATGATGCCAGCTACGACGGCAGCTACGATGGCAGCCACAACGGCAGCAACGGCAGTGGCAGCAGCGACGGCAGTAACGGCGTGATCGGCGGCGTTGTGAATGGCGATGGCAATGGTCCCGGCAATGGCAGCGGCACCGATGGCAGCAACAGCGGCCTCGGCGGCATCCTTGGCGGCAATGGCGACGGCAAGCAAACGGTGAGCTTCGTGCAGTGCAGCTACCATTGGACGCCCGCGATTTTGACCGTATCCATGGTGGGCTTTGCCCTCGGCCGTATCCGCCAGATCCGCAAAAAGATGGATCTGCTGATGAACAGAGATGAGGAAGGTGTGAGCGTATGAGCTACGAAGAAATGAAAAAAACAGAACGGGAACAGAAGCGGAAATTCAGTATTCTGCTTGCGCTGTACATCGCCTACCTGCTGGCGGGCGTTCTCCTGGTGGTAACGAATGTGCACTGCCGGGAGGACCTCCCCCTCTACATCATCGGCGGCGTCATCGCCACCGTATGCGTGGCGGCTGTCGGCGTGTATGAATCCGAGCTGCGGCGTCAGCTCCATCGGAGAGATCACTAATGGCGGCGCGGAGTATAGTCGAAGAACTCGAAGGGCTGAAAACCGGACTATGGGGCTATGACCGCGAGGCGGTCTTAGCCTACCTCCGCGAGCTCATCGGGCGGATGGACGACGAAAAGGCGCAAGCCCTAAAGGAGATCTCCGACCAGATGGACGCCTTAGCCGCGGAAAACGCGGCGCTGCGAGGCGAGGTCAAGACCCGCAAACAGCTCTACGATGAGCTGGTCAAGCGGGTGGATCAGATGAACGCGAGCATGGACACCTCCTTAAACCGGCTGGACGGCTACAATCAGAAAAGCGCGAAAACGCTGGAGGACTACTGCCGCCGCGAGCAGGAGCTTGCGGCGAAGGAGGCAAAAACGGAGGAAAAGTGCGCGGAAATGCTCCGTCAAGCGGACGCGCAGGCCCTTTCCATCGTGAAGGCGGCGGAGACAAAGGCTGAGCACATCCGCTCCCTCGCTATGGAAGCCAAGGGCCGCATTCTGGCCGACACGCGGGATGAGAGCGAAACCATGATCGCGGAGGCGGAGCAAAAGGTCCGGAAGCAAAAGGAGTTGTATGACTACTACTGCAAGTCCATGCGAAGCTACTGCCAGCATGTGCTGACGCTGCTGGAGACCTCTGCCAACGCGGAGGCGGTGGCGGCCCTGGAAATGGGCGCGGAGACGAAGCAAATATGAGCGAGAGAGCGCGCTATGAGATCGACTTGCAGCGCATCCGGCTGCGGGAGAAAAAGCGCAGGATCAGGGTATGGCAAGGCCGTGCCCTGGTCCTCCTCGCCGTTTGGGTGCTCTGCTCCCTCCTGTTCGGTGTTTCCGTGGTACAGGGCGATTCCATGCGTCCCGCTTATCATGAGGGGGACATCGTGATCTTCCTGCGCATCATCCCCGGCGGCCCCACCTGTGGCGATGTGGTCATTTTGGAGGATGGGGACGGCAGGGAGATCATCAAGCGGATCGAGGGCCTCCCCGGCGACGAGGTCACCGTGGACGCCTCCGGGCGATTGTACCGAAACCAGAGCGCCGTCAGCGAGCGGGAGATCATCTACGGCTCCGGCCGTGGCGAGGATCACATGACCTTTTATGTGCCCGACGGGATGTACTTCTATCTGGGCGACAACCGCCCGGTGTCCAGAGACAGCCGGCAGGAGGGCTTTGCCGCCGCGGAGCGCGTCCGGGGCAAGGTTTTGGCCTCTTTCCGGGGACGGTGACAGTTTCCTTATCGGCAGCTTCGCCCTTAGAAAATCTTCCAAAACGAAAAAGTAAAGAAGGGAGCCGGACGGCTCCCCTTCTTCGCAAGACCCTTCGCTCTTTTAGAGGGGAGGGCCTTGCGAAGAAGAAAACTTCCAAACAAAAGTCGGTTCCGGCCCCTTACGTCTAAGACCGGTTTCCGAAACGAAAAAAGTAAGGAGAATCCACATGACACAAATTGGAGAACTCGTAAATACGGTGTACGCCTGCATGGAGCAGGAGGATCATCACGGCGCGCTGCGAGCCCTCTACAAGCTCCTGCACATGACCGCCCAAAGGAGACATCAGGCGCGGATCGCGGATCGGGAGATGGCAAAGGCCATCCTGACAGAGCGGATGTGGATGATCCTGCCGATGGGCGGTCAATTCGTCTTGGCTCCTGGAATAAAGCTGGCGGCGCGGATGCGTGGGCTGGAGCCGGACGCGGAGGGCTATACCGCGCTGGATGACATTTTGTATCAGGCGCTGGAGGATGCCGCGCAAGGTTGCGAGAACGATCTGGAATGGGTGCGGGGACGCGGCTTATATGCGAGAGATGCCGGCATTACCTTGAACGAGGGGCTGATCTGGGGCATCCTACTGGCCCTGATCACCTGCCCGGAAAACAAGGAGGAGCACACCGCGGAACAGAACGGACTGCCCGTTGGCACGGTGAGGGTCGCTGTCAACGATTTGTGGGGCCGGGAGGAATATGTGAAGCTGTCTTACCTCCTTGATTACGGCGTGAGGCTGTAAATACCCCACACTTATAACCACGGAGGTCGAAACATGAGAGAATCCCTGATGGCCTATTGCCTGCGGACCGGAAAGGCGCACTTGCTGCGGGAGTGGATGAAGTCCCAAAACGAGCAGACGCCGGACGAACTGGCTGCTTTCAGCCGAAAAAAGGTGTGGTGGCAGTGCGGCCACGGCCATGTGTGGGAGAGCCGTGTCGATTCCCGCTCGCGGCAGGGCTCCGGCTGCCCCTACTGCTCCAATCACTCGCTCCTTCCCGGCTTCAACGATCTGGCCTCTCAGAATCCGGAGTTGACGGCGGAGTGGTATCAGCCGCTCAACGGAAGCCTGACGCCGAAGCAGGTTTTACACAGCAGCCACCGCAAGGCGTGGTGGCGCTGCGCGCTCGGCCATGTATGGAAAACGGAAATACTGGTTCGCACGGTCGGAGGCCACGGCTGCCCCATCTGCGCGGGCCAAGGTAAGCATTCGGTCATATACAACGGGAGTGTGTGATACAAGGAGAGCAGAGTATGGATTTTCAAGCTATTTTGGACCAAATGGGCGAGATCGTCTATGTCAGCGATCAGACAACCGATGAACTTCTATATCTAAATCAGACCGGCATACAGCGCTTTGGAGCGCCCGTGCCGGGGACGAAATGCTACGCGCATCTGTGCGGCAGAACATCGCCCTGTAAGTTCTGCGCGCAGGATCAGGCGGCAAGCTGCCAAAAGCAGCGGCAGGCATGGCTGCGGGAGCGTCCGGATCTCGGCAACGTGCTTTTGAGTCATACCCTCATCGAGTACGAGGGCAGACCGTGCCGTTTGGGCACCGTGACGGACGTGGATCGCTATGTCGCGGAGCTGACCACAGTAAAAAACGATTTGACCGCGGCGAAAATGCTCATAAGCTGCATGGAGCAGATGGTCAGCGGCGGCGATGCCAAATGCGTGATGGATACGGTGCGGACGTATCACGACGCGGACAGGGCCTACGTGCTGAGATTCGCGGCTGACCACCGGACTGCCAGCGTCATCCATGAGGTATGCCGGGAGGATGCGGTGTCACAGCAGGAGCTCATGCAGGATGTCCCGATGGAGCTGCTCAAGCCGCTGCTCTCTGCCCTTCAGCCGTCCGGCAAGCGGGCGTGTGTGATCGCGGATGTGGACGCGCTCAAGGACGACCCCGCCCGCTGCGCCGTGTACGACTGGCTGCATCCGCAGGGCGTTTACAGCCTCATCGCCGTACCGGTCTACCACGGCATGGAGCTGCATGGATTTCTCTGCGCGGAAAATCTGCGGCAGAACACCACCGCACCGGAGCTGCTGGAAGAGATTGCCTACATGGCCGCGGGGGAGCTGCATCGGCGGGAGCTGATGGAGGAGCTGCGGCAGAAGGCGTACTACGATCCTTTAACCATGTGCTATAACCGCATCGCCTACGATGAGGCACTGGATAAGCTGTGCGGCACAGAACGGCCGGTGGGCACCGGAAGCCTCGACCTCAATGGATTGCGGCGGATCAATGAAAGCCTTGGGTACCGCTACGGAGACCGGATCGTTTATAAAGCCTGCGCTATGCTCAAGAGCTGCTTTGGGTATAAAAACGTCTACCGCATCAGCGGCAACGAGTATGTGGTGCTGTGGCCGGATGTTTCCCTCGAGGAGTTTACGGCGGCCTGCCAGCGGCTGGAGGCCGAGCTCAAGGAAGAAAAGGACTTTGCCAGCTTTGGTCATGCCTGGGGAACGAAGGAGAAGGTCGGCGACCTTATTTTGGAGGCCGAAACCGCCATGCGGGCGCACAAAAACCGCTACTATGCGGAACTGAACCAAAGCGAGCGTCCGGCCTATATTGATAAGCTGCTGAAGGAATACCGGGAGAGCACCTTTATTGGATTTTTGCAGCCGCTTTACAGCATTGAAAAGGGAAAGGTCTATGGCGCCGAGGTGCTTGTGCGTAAGGTAGATTCGGCGGGCAGGATGCAATTTCCCATGGAGTTTATCTCCGCCTTAGAACAACATGGCATGATCTCCATGGTGGATCTCGAGATGTTCCGCCAAGCCTGCGGACTGATCCGCCGGTGGAAAAGCATCTGGCCCGACCTGATCCTCAACGTCAACTTCTCCCGCGCGACCCTCGGTGAGCCGGACTGCATGGAGCGGGTAGACGCGATCCTCCGCGATACCGGCGCTGACCCAAGGCAAATTATCGCAGAGGTCACAGAGGGCTCGCAGGGAATGCAGCGGGAGGTCATGGAGGCGCGGCTCACAGCCCTCAAGGCGCGGGGCTTCTCCATCGCGCTGGACGATATGGGAACCGAGGCGTCATGTCTGGAAACGCTGTTCCTGCCGCAGCTGGACATTATTAAGATCGACCGCAGCCTGATCTCCCGCGCCGAGCACGGCGAGCGAGAGCGTACTGTGGTGGCGGGCCTGATCGAATTGGGCCACCGTTTAGGCATGACCTGCGTGGCGGAGGGCATCGAGCAGGAAACGCAGATGGAATTGCTCAAAACGCTCCATTGCGACCGCTTGCAGGGCTACTATATCGGCAAGCCCATGCCCCCGGAGGAATTCTTCGAGCGCTTCGCTCCGGTGGAACGGCTGACGGGAACGAATGATAGCAGGACATGAGGAAAAATAAAAAAGCACAGTATAGCTATCGTGGCAAGCGAACACCCACGGCAAGCTGGCTCGTGCCGGTCCTCATCCTCGCCTTGACGCTGATTGTTGTTTTTGCCACGATGAAATAGCCTTCCGCGCGGTCCCACGGCTTTCCTTGAACGGATCGTTGAGAGAAAAGACGTGAAAAAAACTTGAGATAGGAGTGTGGCGCGTGATCACATGGAGCGACAATTACCTCATGGGGATCGAGCAGTTCGATCA
>CAKTGD010000017.1 GCA_934561335.1 uncultured Oscillospiraceae bacterium | reverse complement strand
GTTGCGGACTGCGGCCTGACAGGAAGAAAAATCGTATGCGACCAGTACGGTGGATACTGTGCAGTTGGCGGAGGCGCATTCTCTGGCAAAGACCCCAGCAAGGTTGACAGAAGCGCGGCGTATTTTGCCCGTGCGTTGGCTTGCAAGTTTGTTGACCTTTTTGGTCTTAAAGAGTGCGAGGTACAGCTTGCATATGCCATCGGAAAGGCAGAGCCGGTATCGGTGTCCGTGAAGTGCGTGTCAAAGGATGGGACAGTAAACGAAGAACTCGGCGCAGAAATCGAAAGAACAATCGGCGCGGAATACGACCTTACGCCGCACGGAATCATCGAACAGCTCGACCTACTCAAACCGAGGTATGAGAGCATCGCGGGAGGATGCCACTACCGAGACGATATTTGGAGGTTGTGATATGAGCGAGAAAGAGTCATTGTTCACCGAAGAACAGCAAAAAGTCATAAAGCAGATGATTGCGGAGGCGGTTGCGGACGCTCTTGACGAGGCAATGGCAAAACAAGGGGAACTCGCATCACAATCGGCGGCAAAAGCGCTACTGCTGGAAATCACGAGGAACAGAAAAGAGCGGTATGATAAGCGGTTACGAAACACCAAACTGCTCCTGCGAAATTACAGGATGTTGAAATCGCACATTGCAGAGGCGGTGTACGATATAAGCAGAGAGCGCGAGGCACTTGCGAATGGAGAATCATTTTACGATGTGATGAATGCATACGGAAACGAGCGTCAGTACATAGAGAGCATCCGAAAATCCGTGCGCCGGACACGGCTGATAATGACGCATGTGGATGCCATGCTCGGCGTGTATCGGGTGTACTGCGAACAATCGGGAAAACTGGAGCTTGAAAGGCGCTACCGCGTTGTCGAACTGCTGTATCTTGCAAAGGAAACGACGACTCCGCAGGACATTGCGGACGCGGAACACATTGACATCAGAACGGTGTACCGAGATGTTGACGCGGCGGCGGAGGTTCTTACACCTTTGTTCTTTGGAGTTGACGGAATCAAGACTGATTTTTAGTGTGCCGCTGTGGTATGCCAGAATGCTCCCTGTCGCGTCTTTCAAAAGAGATGAGCAAACGACGGCGGAGCACACAAACACGCTTTGAGACAGTTTTCTCCGCCCTCTGTGCGGCAAAAAGCGCGTTGTCCCGCTTTGGGTCAAAAAGTCGCCATTGAAATGTCAAACAATCTATGTTAGAATGGTATCGTGAATAACTGGCACAGGAATCCGAAAAGCGTTCCTGTGCCTTTGTTTATACTGTTTTTGTGCGGCGGAGGGGACATGCAGGACGATAAGAAGAAGCCGATAACAGACGCAACGACTTGGAGATATAAACCGAATACGCTCCAAATTGAGGCAGTTCAGGGATGCAACCGGCGATGCACATTTTGCGGAAGCATGGGTGTGGAACACAAAATCCATACGGCAGACCTCATGACGGTACACCATATTTGCAAACTGGTGCGGGAGGCAAATTTGAATTGCCGTATTGTTCTCGCCGGACACGGAGAGCCGACATTGCACCCGAACATTGTCAAAATTGTTCAGGACATTCGGGCGATGCTCCCGAAGAACAACATTCATCTGCTCACGAACGGCACGGTGTTGGTGAGAAAGCCAGAGATGCTTAGGCATTTGTTTGCCGCAGGATTAAACGACCTGATTATTGACGAATACACAGACACGCGAGGCATCGGGACGGCGATTGCCAAATATGCACTGGAAATTGAATGCGTGAGACAGGGCGCGGGAGTGCCTATGTATGCGCCGAAAGATTACAAGGCGCGACGCATTTGCATCAATAAGCCGATTGAGTTTGAGGACAACACACTGTCCAGAAAACTGTGCAACCATTGCGGTGCGGGAATGAAGCCGCTGAAAAAGCCGGAAAGCCGGATGTGTTCTATCATCTTCCGTGATTTGCTTATCCGCTGGGACGGAAACATCGCCATTTGTTGCAACGATTTCAGAGGTGAATACCCGGTATGCAATATTCTGAAATGCCAGACGCTCCGGCAGGCATTCCTGCACGAAAGGCTCGAAGCGGCAAGAAAATTCCTCATGCAAAAGAAACGCTGTTTTCATCCGTGCGACATTTGCGATGTCAAACCGATTCGTCCGGGGCTTTTGCCGGACGCGAACGGAAAATTGACGATGCCACTTCCGACCGAAGCGGACGCTCAAATCGTAAAAGAAAGGCGGCAACCGCTTGCCGTGCCAATCAGGAGGGAGTGGGAAACATGAAAGACATCGGCAGAAAGCAAATCGAAGCTCTGATGGCGGTAAAATACCCGTTATTCCCTGTTTGCATCCCGTCTTACAAACGGTGGGACAGAAAGGCAAACACGACACTCTCGAAAATCATCGAAAACTGCGACGCAGAGATACAGAAGAACACCTATGTATTTGTCAGAGCAGAACAGGCGGCGGCATATATGGAGTCTTTCAAAACGGTCAATATTGTCGTTCTCCCGCCGGTCAACGGACTGGCAGGAACGCGGCAGTACATTGTTGATTATGTCACCGAAACGCTCGGAAAGCCGTATTTCATTGACATCGACGATGACATAACCGATCTCAAATTCGTCTGGCACGACGCAGATGGCGACCATCTTTCCAAAAAAGAGGAGTCCGACTATTCCAAAATACTGCGTTTCGGGTGCGCAGTCTCGCGCATGGCTTTTGAAAAACACGACTGCGTGATGGGAAATTTTCACCGTGTCAGGTTTGCAAGCAATTACCCGGCATCACAGACGGCATATGTCGTGAATAAGGGTTCGACACCGAGACAGGTTATGTTCATCTCGGCAAAAGCGTTGCTCGTCAAAGGAATCCGCAGAAATCTTGCATTTGACGAAACGGGGGATGATGTCGGGTTCGTTGCGGAAATTTGCAAAAAGGGCGGAAACCTGTTTCAGATTCCCTGCCTCGCCTACGCCTTTACGGACGACGCGGTAAACTCGGTTATCCGTAACGATTCAAATCGGAGGAGACTTGCACAGCAAGAATACGACCTGTTGAAGATGTACCCGATGGGAAAAGCATACCTCAAAATCACACAGACCTTTGAGGATGGCTCATACAGGTTTTCGGACATTGACTATGGCAAGTATTGCGAGGTGTCTGGAAACAAAAAAGCGTCTGTGGGCATCGCGGATTTTGTCGGCTACATGAAGCAGAAAACCGCGAGCAAAAAATAAAACGGAGGATGACAGATGAAAAACGATATGCCGACAAAGGTGATGAAACTGAAAGACATCATTCCGGCAGAATACAACCCGCGTCAGGATTTGCAGAAAGGCGACTTTGAGTACGACAGACTCAAAGACAGCATCGACAAGCTGGGATTTGTAAAACCGCTTGTGGTGAACAGCCGAAACAATGTTCTTATCAGTGGGCATCAGAGGTTGAAAATCCTGCTTGAAAAGGGCGTACAGGAAACAGAGGTCATGGTCGTTGACCTCGACGAAGAAAACGAAAAGCTCCTGAATATTGCCATGAACCGCATTGAGGGCGATTGGGAATGGGGGAAACTTGAATCTCTGCTCAAAGAGTTTTCTGCGGACGAATTGACGGTCACGGGCTTCACAAGCGCAGAACTCCAGAGCATTTTTGAGATGAACGCGGACGCAGACGACGCTGTATATGCGCCGGACGACGAGGAAACCGGCGACGAGGAAAGACCGGTGTACGACGAGGACGCAGACTACGAGGGCGCGGAAGCTGTCGGTGAGTCTGACGGCGAAATCAATCCGCAGGACGATACCACACCCTGCACAATCTATTTGTCGTTTTCGGACAAGGAAGCGGCGGAAAACTGGATCGCGGCGCAGGGCATCGACAGAAAGTTTGACCGAAGCCAGAACATCATTGTGAGAATGGAGGGTACGGAATATGGAACTGCGTCGAATTGAACTTGAAAAACTCAAAGAAGCGGCGTACAATCCGAGAGTCGCGCTCAAGCCCGGCGACGCGGAATTTGAGAAACTCAAACGTTCGATTGAGACATTTGGCGATGTTGAGCCGATTGTCTGGAACGAGAGAACCGGAAACATCGTCGGAGGACACCAGAAGCTCGCCGTCCTGAAATCTATGGGAAAGACGGACACGCTGGTGTCGGTCGTCGATTTGGACGATAAAGAGGAAAAGCAACTCAACATTGCGCTGAACAAAATCAAAGGCGAATGGGATCACACGAAGCTTGAAGAGATTCTTTCGCATTTTGAAGCGGACACGGCACTGCTCTCCGGCTTTGACGCGCAAGAGCTTACGCTGATGCTCGCCAAAAATGACGATGTGGAGGATGATTTCGACTTTTCTTCTTTTGAAAGCGACGGAGCGGACGACGAATACGAAGCCGCGCCCGGCACCTCTTATATCGTTTCGCTGGTTTTCAAAAACAATTTCTACGCGCAGGAATGGGCAAAGGCGCGCGGATATAAAAAAGCCGTGAAAGAGGGCAAGAAAACCACTGTAATCAGGATGGAATGAGGGGCGCGGGATGGAACACAAGCAAGAACTGAAAATGGACTACGGAAGCCCGCGCTGGACAATGGAGATACCGGATTGCTCAATGCCCATGACGATGGATACATACAGCAAGTGCGCATACAACTGCCTGTATTGCTTTTCGTTCTTCCAGAAAAGCCACAAACTCACCGGCTACACAGACGGCAATGTGCGGTGCGTAAACCCCAAAAAGGTGATTAACCTTTTTGAAAGCGCGTTCCGAAACGACATTTCCGCAGTCAGCAAATCCGAGGCGCAATTCTTCCCGTACATTCAGGCGAGACGCATAATGCAATGGGGCGGGCTTGCGGACGAATTTGACGAGTATGAACGGCGGTTTGGACTCACGCTCGAACTGCTCAAATATTTCGATAAAATCGACTATCCGCTGTCGTTCTCCACAAAAGCCGCATGGTGGACGGAGGACGAACGGTACATGGAACTGTTCCGCAGACACACCCACAATTGGCACGTCAAAATCTCCATTATCACGGCGGACGCAGAAAAAGCGCGCCGGGTAGAAAAAGGCGTTGCATCGCCGCAGGCACGTCTGGACGCAATTCGCAGACTGGCGGCGCAGGGACAGCATGTGACACTCCGACTGCGGCCGTACATAATCGGCGTTTCGGAAGATTGGAAAACTCTCATTCGCCTCGGACACGAAGCGGGGGCGGACAGCATAACAACGGAGTTTTTCTGTATGGAGGCGCGGGCTGATGAACGCCTGAAAAAGAGATACGCGGATATGTCTGCTGTTGCCGGTTTTGACATTCATGCGTTCTATATGCAACAGAGCAAACAGCACGGATACAAACGGCTGAACAGAAGCATCAAAGCGCCGATAATTCACGCAATGCGGGACTATGCGCACTCTCTCGGAATGAGGTTCCATGTAAGCGACGCATTCTGCAGAGAGTGTAACGACGCTTGCAACTGTTGCGGGGTTCCGCCGGAATGGAATGTGAGCCAGACCGGAAACATCGGAAACGCAATTATCATAGCGCGGGAAAAGGGCTATGTAAGGTTCTCCGACATTATGCCGGAGATTCAGAAATATTTCGGCTTCCAATGGTGCGACGCGGCGGGCTATAACACCGGAAGCAACAAAGCGATAGCGATGCGATACGACCTGACGATGGCGCAGTATTTGCGGAACAACTGGAACAACCCGAACAGCGGAAACTCACCGTACAAAGAATATGGCGGAATCCTCGTTCCTGACGGCAGAGACGAAAACGGCGACATCATTTACCGATATGCAAAAAAGAGAGGAGAGGAGGCTGATGGGAAAGCGGGCGGATAATTTTGCGGAATATGCTTGGGAAAGACTCGATAACGAGTCACCGGAAGCATATGAAGCCTTCTCTTTGTATCGGGACATGAACCAAGACGAGCGCAGTCTTGCCGAGGTCGGGCGGAGGTTGGGCAAATCCAAAGCGTTGATGGAGCGTTGGAGTAGCCGGCACGAGTGGCAACGCCGCGTCCGTGAGTACGAGAAGCATGTGGACGCTATCGCCCTGCGAAAAGCCACAACACAGCTTGCAGAGATGCGGGCAAGGCACATTAAAATCGGGCAACTTTTGCAGACAAAAGGTCTGAAAGCCCTTGAAAAAATCAAGGCAGAAGATATTTCCGCGAAGAATGCCATCCGAATGGTGACGGACGGAATGAAATACGAGGAGGAAATGGCGGCGGCAGAGTTTTCGGCGCACGCACCCGCAGAGAGGGATGGCGCAGAGGACGAAGCCCTCGCAAAGCTCGACGACATTTTGGGGAGGATAAAGAGTGGATTCTAACAATTTCTTTTCCCCGATGCAATGGGAGTTCTTCCAAAACGCGACGCACAGATGGAATTTCAAGACAGGCGCGACCAGAAGCGGAAAGACCTATATGGACTACTATGTGATTCCGAAGCGCATACGAAACTGCACCGGAAACGGGCTTATCGTTCTTATCGGGAACACGCAGGGGACGCTCGAAAGAAACATCTTTGAGCCGATGCGGAGTATGTTTGGCGATACGCTGGTTGGCAAGGTGCGCGGAAGCAGTAACACGATACGCCTGTTCGGGCGAAAATGCTTTGCTTTCGGCGCAGACAAGAAAACGGCGGTTGACCGTTTGCGAGGGAGCGGCATCGAATACTGTTACGGCGATGAGGTAGCAACATGGAACGAAGAAGTGTTCAACATGCTGAAATCCCGTCTTGATAAGCCGAACAGTACATTTGACGGCACTTGCAACCCAGAGGGTCCCACCCATTGGCTAAAAAATTTTCTCGATTCCGACGCAGATATATATCAACAGGCATACCAGATTTACGATAACCCGTTCCTTGCCCATTCTTTCGTCGAAAACCTCGAAAGAGAGTACGCAGGAACAGTCTATTTTGACCGATACATACTCGGCAGATGGGTCGCGGCGGAGGGCATTATTTATCGGGTGTTTGCAAATGACCCGAAAAAATTCTTTGTCCCGCCGGAAGCCGTTCCGAAAGCGCGGCTCACAAAGGTAAACATCGGCATTGACTTTGGTGGAAACGGTTCCGGTACGGCGTTCGTTGCCTCTGGATTCGTCGATGGCTACCGTAAAATCATCGGTCTTGCATCAGAGTACCACAAAGGCGACATCGACCCCGAAAAGCTTGATGAGCTTGCTGTGGAGTTTGGTAGGAGGGTTATCGCAAAGTACGGCAGAGCGGACAATGTGTACTGCGATTCCGCAGAACCTATCCTGATACGCGGCATCAAGAGGGCTTACGCAAGAGAGTCGATGCCGAGCCGTGTGACATACGCGGCAAAAACAAGCATAAACGGTAGAATCAGACTCACCGTGCGCCTCATGAATACCGAACGATACGGATGGACGGAGGATGCGGAGACGCTGGCGAAAGCGCACCGCGAGGCGCTGTGGGACTCAAAGATAAAAACAGAAGATGTGCGTCTTGACGACGGGACAACGGACATTGACACGCTCGATGCCTTTGAATACTCGATTGAGCAGGACGCAAACAGACTCATCACCTGAATATTTCGCAGAAAGGAACGCGCAAATGCTATCTCTCATTAGTAGCGGAGCAAAAGAAATCCGTAGAAACGCCATTGTCTCCGATGACATGGTGCGGGCAATTGAGTATTGGGAGCGGATGTATCGCGGCGATGTTTCGTGGAGAACGCCGGAAAATCCCGATTGGCTCAATTTGCCCGGTAAGATTGCCGCAGAGATTGCCACAAAGGTTACAAACGAAGTGGTAATCCGCATACAGCCGTCAGAGGAAACGAATGCGGCGGACGGCATTGTGAAGCCGACAAAGCCGATGGACGGCGCGGGGCAAAACACCGAAGCAGGAAAGATACTTGAACGGTGGCAGTACATCGACAAGGTATTGAAGCCAGTAAGAACGAGGCTGTCTGTGTACACAGAATACGCCTGTGCTTTTGGCGGTATTTGCTTCAAACCGTATATCAACGGCAACAACGAAATCGCGGTCAGCGTTTTCAACGCGAGCCGGTTCTATCCTACCGCTTTTACGGCGGCGCAGGAGATTCAGTCGGGGTTCTTCCTCGACCAAAAGAAACAGGGCGAATTTTGGTATTTCCGTGTCGAACAGCACGAGTGGGACGGAGTTGAAAAATACAAAGTCACAAACATCTGCTATAAGTCGCAGAGTGCAGACGCACTCGGAAATCCATGCCCGATAACAGAGGTTGATGACTGGAAAAATATTCAGCCGGTCGTCGAGATGGAGGACGTGCATCACCCACTGTTTGCGTATTTTGGTATTCCGCTCGGAAACACGGTTGACCAGACCTCTCCCCTCGGTGTTTCGGTGTACCACAGAGCCATAGACAACATCATTGCGGCAGACAAGCAGTATCAACGACTGATATGGGAATACGAGGGCGGCGAAATGGCGGTCGATATTTCAGAAGACGCACTCGGAGTTGACAAGAACGGAAAACCGATAATTCCGAAAAGCAAAGAAAGACTCTTCCGAACGAACGGCGTCCCTGTTACGGCATCCGGGAACAAGCTGTTGGATGTGTTCGCTCCGACATTGCGGGATGCGTCCTACACGAACGGTCTACAGACGGCTCTTAAAATCGTTGAGGACGACGCGGCGCTCGCAAGAGGCACATTTTCCGACCCCGAAAAAGATACGCGCACAGCGACGGAAATTCGCCAGCAGAAGCACCGCACATACGACACCGTGCACAAGATACAGGAATCACTCGACGCGGCATTGCACAGCCTCGCACACGCCATTGACGCCATGCTCACACTCTACGGAATCTGTCCGCCCGGTAAATGGGCGTATTCCGCTTCTTGGGACGACTCGGTAATTGAGGATACCGAGACAGAGCGAATGAACGACAGGGACGACGTGCGCGACAACCTTATGGCGGCATGGGAATACCGCGTTAAGTGGTACGGGGAAACAGAGGAACAGGCGAGGAAAGCCATCAAGGAACTTGAAAAGCCGAGCGACGACGATATTATGGGCTTCAACGCAAAAACGCCTCCGACCGAACCGAACGCAAACGACGGTGCGCAGAAATGAGACGGGAGGTGATGCAATGTGCTGACACCCGCACAATTGATGACACTTCCTGAACCGCTGTTGGAACTATTCGGAGAATTGGAGGCGGAAATCCTTGCCGATATATGCGCCAGAATCGTGAAGCACGGAACAGTCACGGCATCGTCTGTTTGGCAGATAGAAAAGCTGAAAGAGATGCGCGGCCTGAATAGGAATGCGGCGCGGCTGATTTCAAAAGCGCTCAATGCTTCTGACGCAGAGGTCGGCGACATATTGCGAGAAGCGGGTGTGAAATCGCTTGCGACAGACGAAGCCGTGTACCGCGCCGCAGGGCTTGTGGCAGGAAATTTTGTCTATTCCGAAGCACTCAACGAAGTCCTGAAAGCAGGCATAGCAAAGACCAATGGGCTACTGCATAACTATTGCGGCACGACGGCACTCGATGCGACGAAAGCTCTTTCCAACTCTCTGGATAAATCCTATCTCGGCATCATAACGGGCAATCTCGACCCAGCGACAGCAATACGCAGGAGCGTGAAAGAGATAGCCGGAAAAGGCATTCAGTCGGTAGCTTACCCAAGCGGACACAGCGATTCGCTCGAAACGGCGGCACGCAGGGCGATACTCACAGGAGCAAACCAGACAACCGCCGAGTTGCAGTTGGCAAGGGCAGACGAACTCGGTAGCGACCTTGTGGAGGTTACTGCACACAGCGGAGCAAGACCGGAACATGCCGTATGGCAGGGCGGCATATACAGCATCAAAGGCTCGACAAAGGGGTACCGAACGCTTGCGGATGCTTGCGGATATGGTTCCGGCGATGGATTGTGCGGATGGAATTGTTATCACAACTTTTACCCGTACATCATCGGATTTTCAACACCGACTTTTTCGAAGCAACGTAGTGCAGGCAACGACGCGGAATACGACACACAGCAGGAGCAAAGAGCACTGGAGAGAGCGATACGCTCCTCCAAAAAAGAAGTAATGGCACTTGATGCCGCAAGAAAAGCGGCGACAACGCCTGAAACATATGCGCAACTTGATGAAGAATTTTCAAGGGCGGCGCGGACGCTGGCAAACAGGCGAAAACGCCTTGAATCATTCCTTGACAGCCATGACGGATTCTTTTCGGCATCAGACAGAACGGCTGTTGGAGGTTATGACAGAAGCATTGCCAGCAAAGCGGCGTGGGCGGCAAGAAAGGCCACATGACCGCACATTCAATTTCGTTGTTTTCGCGTCATGGGAAGCCGCGAACACATACTCTCCGAATCGCGCACGGAGTGTAAATTGTGCGAAAATCACGCAGAGCAACTGCGACAACAAAGCGTAGATTAAGGAGGCAAAATCAATGAAAAGAGAATTTCTCAAAGCACTCGGACTCGCGGATGACATCATCGACAAAATCATGTCGGAACACGGCAACTCTGTTCAGGCAAAGAACGACAAAATCGCCACGCTTGAACAGGAACAGGCAACCCTCAACACAAAGGTTGAGGGGTTGACGCAACAGCTCGCACAGAGAGACACGGACATCGTCGAACTGCAGAAGCACAAAGGAACGGCGGAGGAGCTTTCCGGTAAGCTCACTGCTCTCCAGCAGAAGTACAATGACGATACGAAAGCGCTCACGGGCAAACTTGCGGAACAGGCAAACGACTTTGCCGCAGAAAAGTTCCTCGATGAGTACAAATTCACCTCAAAGGCGGCGCGTAGAGCCGTCCTCGCCGATTTCCGCAAGGCAGAATCTGTCAAGTATGTTGACGGCAAGATTGTCGGCGGAAAGGAATTTATGGAGAAGTACAAGGCTGACGAGCCGGACTGCTTTGCTCCTGATGATAACGGCGACGGAAGCAAGGGCAACAACGGAAACGGTGGAAATGGTGGAAACAACGGCGCGGGAAATTTCCCGCGATTCGCCCCGAACGGCAACGCGCAGGGCGGAGGTCAGAGCGGCGGCGATGCGGATTTCGACTTTTCGGGGTTCAACCTCGTAAGACCGCTTCCCAAACAAAACTAATCAAAAACGAAAGGAATTATTATCATGAGCTTTGAAAAGCAGACTCTTAACTATGCAAAGCAGTACAGCACGAACCTCGCACAGGCATATCCATATGTCCTGCATTTCGGCAAGCTGTACGCAACCCCCAACAACGGCAGATACCGCTGGCTGAACGGCAAGACGATTGAGATTCCTCACATCGTCACTTCCGGCAGAACCGCCGGCGACACCGACGGAATCGGCGCAAAAGCTCGCCGCTACAACAACGAGTGGTTTCCGCGCACGCTCCGCAATCACAGAAAGTGGGGGACGCTGGTGCATCCGACCGACATTGACTTCACGAACGGCACGGCAAGCATCCAGAACATCACTCAGGTGTACAACAACGAGCAGAAATTCCCCGAAATGGACGCATACCTCGTCAGCCGTCTGTATGCAGACTGGCGCGAAACCGGCAGAGTGCCGTACACCGACACGCTGACTACGGACAACATTCTCGCTGTCTTTGACAGAATGATGGAGAGAATGACAAACAAGCGTGTTCCCTCCACCGGCAGAATCCTGTACATCACCCCGTCCATCGAGACGATGCTGAAAAACGCCATCAAGATTCAGCGTCAGGTCGGTCAGTCTGGTCTAAACAGTTCTATCGACCGCGCTGTTTCCAACATCGACAAGGTGGAAATTGAGGTCATTCCCGAAGAACTGATGATGACCGCTTACGATTTCACCGAGGGCTGGATGCCCGGTGTTACCGCAAAGCAGCTTCGCATGTTCCTCGTTCACCCGACCGCAGTCATCACCCCTGTTTCCTACGAGTATGCACAGCTTGATCCCCCTTCCGCGGGAAGCGAGGGCAAATACGACTACTTTGAGGAGTCGTTTGAGGATGCGTTCATTGTTCCTCTTAAGGAGTGCGCTCTCGAATATGTGTGCGAACCGATTGACCTCGATACGCTCACCTTTGCTACTGCCGCATCCACAGAGAGCGGAGCGGTTGCCGGCGACTGCAAAATAACCGTTACCACTCCCAAGAAGCACGAGGGCGATAAGTTCTACTTCTCTGCTACCGAAAGCGCCCCCATCCTCGGCGGCGAAATCGACAAGAGCAAGTGGACGGAGTTTACCTCCGGCGAAATCGTTACCATCACCAACGGCACGAAAATTGCTGTGGTCGAGGTGAACGAGGACGGTCGTGCGGTTGCCGGTGCAAGCGGAACGGCTACTTCCAAAGCATAACGAGGTGAACGCGCATGGTAAGAGTTGTCAAAGGCAATTCCGAATTGCGCATTCCTGACAGCGAAGTCACCGCATACCTCAGACAGGGGTATGCGGTGGTGGACGCGAGCGGAAGTATCGTCGATGTCGGCAAGCAGCTGACATATGACGAGCTGGTGACGCAGTACAAGCAGAACACCAGAACAATCCGCCGTCAGGAAGCAAAAATTGCGGAACTTGAAGCAGAGGTTTCCCGTCTGCACACAATCATTGCCGAGGAAGCCGCAAAAACTTCCGCCAACGGCGCGAAAGAGGAAAGACGGGCAAACGGAGAGGCGGAAACAAAAGCCGCACAGAGAGCCGGAAAAGCATAACAGAAAGGGAGCGTGGAAATGGCATACATTACGGCAGAATACTACAAAGACACTTTCAAAGGCGTGGAGATTGCGGACGATGAATTGACACGCCTCGTGCAAGCCGCCAGTGATGCCATCGACATGGCGGCGGTGTTACCCATCAAGGTCGTTACGGAGAATGTTATGCGAGCAACCGCATACGAGGTCGAGTGCCTTTTTCAGTACGGAGGGATAGACGCGATACACGGATTTTCTTCTGTCGGAAATGGCGCTGGAGGAAACGAAAGACTCGGAGACTATTCCGTGGGCGGAGGCGCGGCATCCTCGGCAGGAGGGGCAAGCGCATTCACCGTGGTAAATGGTATTCCGATTTCCCCGTTCGCCATCGAACTACTCCGAAAGGATGGGCTGATGCGCAGGTGGTTATATCAAGGGAGGTATGACAATGCCTGACCACAGAATCCTGAAAGACAAGGTTTTCCTCTACCATTATGTTGGGGAGGTTGACTATGTTGCGGCATACGAGAAATACACAATTTCGGGATGCTCCTTGCAACATCACAACGGGGTCGGAAGAACGCAGTACGCAACCACGCCGGAATGCAATGCGCGGCTCTACATTTTCGACCAGAACACAACCGTCGTGGACTCCGAGGGCCAAAAGCGCAAGTTTATTGAGCCGGACAAATATGAAGCGTTGGCGGGTGCTGAAAAAGCGTCCTACTGGACGATTGCACCGAACGGAAAAGATTATTTCGGAGAAACGGACAATGGAAACTTGCCGCCGAGCGGGGTTCCTAACTACTATTCAGTCATAGGGTACACGAGATTTGATATGGGTAGCAAGAGGATGCACCATGTGGAGGTGTTCGGAAAATGAGAATCAGGGTTGAAATCAACAAAGATTACACCATATCGCGCTTTCATGCTCGGTTTCAGCAAGCGCAAAAATACCTCGACAACGAGGTACTGAAAGATTCCGACCCGTATGTGCCTATGGACACGGGAAATCTGCGGAACAGCGGTATTCGCGGCACGACGCTTGGTAGCGGTCAGGTTGTTTATAACGCTCCGTATGCGCAGAAATGCTATTACGGCACAAAGATACACTTTTCGCCGGCAAAGCATCCACTTGCAACCGCTATGTGGTTTGAAAAAGCAAAAGCGGCGAACAAGAAAAAGTGGTTTGACGGGGTCGAAAGGGCTATCAAGGGGTAATACGATGGGAAACACGAAATTCACAAACGACGGCTCATACCTTGTGCAGACCTTGCTCGAAAAAGTCAACGATTGGAGCGGAAAGCCGTGTGAAATACGGCTTGATGAGCTTGGCGAACAGCCACCATCTATGATGCTCCAGCCGTTGACGAGGGCGAGGGTCGTGCGGCAGTATGTTGACGGCAGTTATATAGGCATCCTTGCTTTTGCAGTCTATATCCGAGTGAACTCACAGGACACCAGAACACGCCTTGACGCCACGGGGGTACTGAACTCGCTCGGTGATTGGCTTGAAGCGCGGGATGAAGATACGCGGGAATACAAGAACCTCCCGCAGTACACAAATGACACGCAGGCTCGAAGCATTGAAATGACTGCGACACCGGCTATTGCTACGCGATACGACAACGGGTACGAGGATTTTCAGGTAATTTTCGAGATGCAATATTTCAAAAAACGGAGGTAAAACCAAATGTCTAAACTCATTACGAGAGACCAGATGCAGGCTTATGCCGACTGCGGCACGAGCGGAACGGCATCGTATAGTCTTATCGGGGAGGGCTTCACCGACCTCTCCGAAAGCAAAAACGCAAAAGAGTATTCGCGGCAGTATGTTCACGAAAGAACGGAACGCTCGGATGTTGTCGGCTATGCGCCGTCGATTTCCTACTCTTTCGATATGTATCAGGATGACCCTGTGTGCGAGAAAATCGCAAGCATCACCGACAGCGAGGCGGTCGGCAACGATGCACATATCGACGTAGTGATTGTACACCTTTTCGACGTAACCGGAGGCAAGGCGACCGCATACAAGCGCACCTACGCTGTCATTCCTGACAGCAAGGGGAGCGGAACGGACGCACTCATCTATACCGGCACGCTGAAAGCCGTCGGCACGGCGGTCAAGGGTACATTCGACACAGCTACAAAGACTTTCGCGGAAGCCGCAGAAACCTGATTTTAGGAGGATTGAGCCAATGAGCCAGAATACAGAAACCATTTTCAGATACAACGATTTCGCGGCGGAGTTTGATTTCACTGACGCAGATTGCGCCGAAGCTCTTGAAAAAGCCATTGCACAACTCGGCGAAGCCGAAAAGAGGCTCCCCAAAACAGGAAGCGCATCTGACATCATCAAGAGTCAGTGCAAGTGGCTAAGGGACTTTTTCGACCGGATTTTCGGAGACGGAAGCGGTGTAAAGGTCTGCGGAGAAAAAAACAATTTCCGCATATGCAAGGATGCGTATGTATCTTTCCTTGAATTTGTCAGCGCTCAAAAGCAGGACTATCTCAACTCGGCTAACGAAGTGCGTGCAAAATACGGCGCAAACCGTGCGCAGAGGAGACATCCAGCAACAGCACCTGCCAACAGCAAGGATTGAGAGCAAATCTTCTTATCGACTCTCTCCCAGACACCGTCGAGGTTGACGGGAGAGAGTTTTCGATAAACAGCGATTTCCGCGCTGGCGTTCTGTTCGAGATGCTCATTTACGATGATGAGGTGCGTCCGGAGGCAAAAATAGAGCAGATGTTTGAAATCTACTTTGGAGAAAGCCAGAACGTGCCAAAGACCAAGGAAGCCATAGATGCCGTACTCGCTTTTTATAGGTGCGAAAAGCGCGAAAACAGAGCGGCACAACGGCTTGCGAAGCGCACGGACGGAGGTCAGAGAACAAAAAGAATTTATGACTTTGAGTGCGACGATGCGTATATATATGCCGCGTTTCTTTCCGAATACGGCATAGACCTTAACAGCGTGGAGTATCTGCACTGGTGGAAGTTTTCAGCCATGTTTTCCGCACTCGGCGACGAGCGGAAAATATGCAAGATAATGAGCTACCGCGCCGCAGACCTATCCAAAATAAAGAACAAGCAGGAAAAGGAACGCATGGCAAGACTTAAGGTTATTTACGCTCTGCCACACGCGGCAAGCAAAGAGGATAAGGTGGCGCACGCGGCAAGCGTATTCTCCGGAGGATTGAAGCAATGAAATTTGAACCGCAGACCGTACCAATAACGGCAACAAAACGCAAATGGGCAAAATGTCCATACTGCGGAGCAAAGACGACCATCTACGACGATGCGGCGGAATGCCGCGGAGTATGGATAAAATGCACCAGAG
>CAKTGD010000016.1 GCA_934561335.1 uncultured Oscillospiraceae bacterium | reverse complement strand
GTGAACAGGTAGCAATACTTTTTGCTCATTTACATATCCTCCATATCACAAAAAAATATCTTCATTTTCCGGAATTTTTGGTTATTTTGGGGACTTTTGCTTCTTTTTTGTTAAATGTGCCCCATCAACCGCTTTATTATAACCAGCTTTCCCCATAAAAGCAAGCATATTTTCCGTTTATTTTCCTGTTTTTCCTACAAATATGCAAAAGTGAGCAAACTTTTTTCGAGAATCCGCCGTCAGGACTTGCGGCGGTGCCCGGTTTTATGGTATACTGTTATGAATTTGTGAAAAGGCGGCACGTTTTCCGCCTTTCGGAGGGCAAAATGACGCAGGCGGTAAACCACAACTCCACATGGGCCGCAGCCGTCCGTGCCGCGGCGGCTCAGGGCCGTCTGAGCCATGCGCTGATCCTCACCGGCGAGGGGGACAGATCCGCCGCCGCCCGCTATATCGCGGCGGCCCACCTGTGCCGCAGTGACGCGCAGCGTCCCTGCCTGCAATGCAACGCCTGCCGCAAGGTGATGGCGGGTATCCACCCTGATGTAACAGAGGTGTGGGAGGCGGAGCGCAAGGAGCTTCCGGTAGAAACCATCCGGGCGCTGCGTCAGGATGTGTACATTCGCCCCAACGAGGGCGAGCGGAAGGTGTATCTGTTCCGCGACTGCGCCCAGCTCAATGAGCGGGATCAGAACGTGCTGCTGAAAATCGTGGAGGAAGGCCCTGCCTATGCTGCCTTCGTGTTCTGCACCGATACGCTGCACGCCCTGCTGCCCACCATCCGCTCCCGCTGCGTCACACTTCGCTTGGATGGGACAGATACTGAGGAAGAGGATCCCGCCGCCGCAGAGCTGTGCGCCCTTATTGCCCGGGGCGATCCCCTGCCGCTGACGGCTCACCTCACCGCGCTGGAAAACCGCCGCATCAAGCGTGAACAGCTGGCGGCGCTGCTGGAGGGCGCGTGGCAGATATCGTCAGAGGCGCTGCTGGCCCGATACGGAAAGCCCGCCGCCGGCGAATCAGCCCTGCTGCTGGCCCGGTCGCTGGACTGCCGGCAGCTTTCGGCGCTCAATGCCCTTCTCCGCCGCTACTGCGGCGAATGCCAGTATAACGTGGGGGCAGGTCATGTGCTGGGCGCGCTGAATGCCCAGCTGAACAGCCTGCTGGCCCCTTGATCTCCCCTTTCAGAAAGGAAGGTATACGTCATGACAACTGTGATCTCTGTCCGCTTCCGCAGCGGCAGCAAAACCTATTATTTTGACCCCGGCCAGCTGGAAATCCAGGCCGGTGACGATGTGGTGGTGGAAACCGCGCAGGGCGCGGAATTCGCCCAGTGTGCCGAGGGGAACCACTCGGTCAGCGACGAGGCGGTGGTCAAGCCGCTGCGTGCCGTATTGCGCATCGCTACCGATAACGACCGGCATACCGCCGCCTACAACCGCAGCCGGGAAAAGGATGCTTTCGACGTCTGTCAGAAGAAGATCCTTCAGCACGGGCTGGATATGAAGCTGGTTCGGGCTGAGTGCAGCTTTGACGGCAGCAAGATCCTCTTTTTCTTCACCGCCGACGGCCGTGTGGACTTCCGGGAGCTGGTCAAGGATCTGGCCGGCGTATTCCGCTCCCGCATCGAGCTGCGCCAGATCGGCGTCCGGGACGAGGCCAAAATGCTGGGCGGTCTGGGCATCTGCGGCCGTCCCTTCTGCTGCGCCTCCTACATGGATGAATTTGTGCCCGTATCCATCAAAATGGCCAAAACCCAGAACCTGAGTCTGAACCCCACCAAGATCTCCGGCACCTGCGGCCGTCTGATGTGCTGCCTGAAATACGAACAGGACGCCTACGAGGATGCCATCAAGCGCATGCCCAAGAACGATTCCTTCGTGCTGACGCCGGACGGCCCCGGCAACGTCTGCGATGTCAACGTGCTGAAAGAAACGCTCAATGTCCGTCTGGACGAGCGGCCCGACGCTCCCCGCTGCTATCATAACTGCGAGGTCTGCGTTCTGCGCAGCGGCAAAGGCAGCCGGGACGGTATCACCGTCCCCAAGGAGCGGCCCGAGCGCTACGTTGCGCCCGTAGCCGCCGAGGAGCTGCTGATCCCCGACCTCTTTGCCGATTATGGCGAGCCCTCCGCTCCCCAGCCGGAGGAGGAGCGGCCTGCCCGCCGCCGCAGCCGCGGCGGACGCCGCCGCGGAAAAGAGAGCGCCGCCGGAGACAACACGCCCAAGAAGGAAAAGCCCGAACGGACGGAACGTCCCGAGCGGCCCGCCAAAGCTGAGAAGGGGGACAAGCCTGCCCGCAGCGCCGCAAAGCCGGAGGGCGAGCACCGGGGCGAGGCCCAGCCACAGCGCCGCCGCAAGCCCCGCAGCCGCAGCGGCGAGCACCGTTCCAACCCGCCCGCACCGCAGGCCGCCGCGCAGCAGCCTGCCCGGAATCCTCAGCCCCGCAAGAGCGCTCCCGCTCAAACGCCCTCCGCATCCGGAGGCGATAGCGCGCCGCGCCGGCCCCGTCACCGCGGCGGACGCCGCCGCGGCGGTTCAGGCGGCGGCACCATCAAAGAATCGTAAGAGGCTTTATATCTATGGGAAAATTTAACGGCGTACTGATCGCCAGCGATTACGACAACACACTGGTCTATACCGAGGATGCCCTGAAAGGGCTGGAGCCCATGCCCGGCCTTCTGCCGGAAAACCGTGAAGCCATCGAGTATTTCATGGCGCACGGCGGTGTATTCTCCGTGGCCACCGGCCGCGCCCTGCCCTCCTTTGACACCGTGCGAAAGGGCGTCCCCATGAACGGGCCCACGATCCTTTTCAACGGTGCGGCCATCTATGATTTTGAAAAGCAGCAATACCTCTGCACCGCCTTCCTGCCGGATACGGTGCGTCCTCATATCTCTCAGGTGCTGGACGCATGGCCGCAGGCCGCCGTGGAGCTTTATCACGACGATAACGCCATCTTCGCCCTGCATCCCAATGAACTGACGCTGGCCCACCTCCACATCACCCACGAGGCCACCACCATGGTGGATTCTCTCGATCAGGTGCCCTCCCCCATCAGCAAGGCCCTCTTTGAGATTGCACCCGAACATCTGGAGGATATGTACCGTTACGTGCTGGCTCAGCCGTGGGCCTCCCTGTACGAGGTGATTCCCAGCAGCATCTGCTTCCTTGAACTGACTGCCAAGGGCGCCAACAAGGGCGGCATGGTGCGCCGTCTGTCCCAGCTACTGCATATCGCCCCCGAACATGTTTACTGTGTGGGTGACCACGCCAACGATCTGGGGATGCTGGCGGCCTCCGCCATCCCCTTTGCCCCCGCCAACGCTATTGAGGCGGTGCGCCGCGTACCCGGCGTCCACCTCCTGCCGGACGCGCGCTGCGGCGCCATCGCCGAGATGATCCGCCAGCTGGACCGGCGTTATTGAGCCCTCTCCCGTCTTTTGTTCATACCTCGTTCACATAATGTTTACTTGACGCTCTGCCGAAACCGGGGTATGATGAATTTCGGATAAATCTTGAACTATTAGGTGAGTATCCCATGAAACAATCGCAAACTGCACCCACCCCCATGAAAAAACAATCGCATATTCCATCTCCCGCCGCCCTTTGGCGCATGTGGATGGACAACCTGAAGGAGTGGCGCTTCTATCTGGAGGAAAACCGACGTCCTCGCGCCGATATTGCCGGCTGGCTCGACAATATGCGCAAGCGGCTGCGCTCCTTCATGACCTCGCTGCGCCGCGACATGCACCATCAGGCCAACGCCAGCCGCCACCGGAAATTCCCCGAGTCGGAATATGGCATCGCCCAGCTGTGTCTGTACGCCGCCGGCAGCCTCCCCCGTCTTGCCTCCGCCCTGAAAGAGCGCTTTACGCTCCATCGCCGCAAGCAGATTGATGCGGCCCATGCGTTCCAGAAGCAGATGGATCGGGCCAAGCAGCATCCCGTGGCGTTCCTCAGCGGCGCACTGGTGATCGTGGCGCTGTGCGCCCTGCTGTCTCTTTATACCATTGGCACCACCGCCGTCTATGACGGAAAGCCGTTGGGCACCGTTTCCGGTCTGCGCACCGTTAACGCCGTGGTCAACGATCTGGAGGACATCACCCGCCAGACGCTGGGCGATGAAAGCTATACCGTGGACACGGATAAGCTTGATACCTCGCTCAACGTAGTTTCCCGCCAGTCGGTGGAAAGCCGCGAGGAGTTTACCGAGACGCTCTCCGACGAGCTGGGCATGGTGGAATACGCCTACGTGCTGTATATTGACGGCGAGCCTGTGGCCGCCACCACCTTCCCCAACGCACTGGATGAAATGCTGGATCAGCTGAAAAAGGGCTATGTCACCTCCAGCACGGTGGATTCCTACTTTGTAGAAAATGTAGAGATCCGTCAGGAGTATGTGGACGCCTCTCTCGTGATGAATCTCGGCAACATCGCCGAGATCCTCAACGCCACCAAGGAGGGCGAGGTCACCTACACCGTGGAAGCAGGCGACAGCTATTACTATATCGCCGAGCTGTACGGCATGTCTGTGGATGACCTGCTGGATGCCAACCCCGGCTACGATCCCAAGCTGCTGCGCGTGGGCGATGTGCTGACCATCTCCAACGCTGTCCCCTATCTGACGGTGGTGGACGTAGAGCGGCAAAGCTATGTACAGGATGTGCCCTACCAGATCGACTATGTCGATGACGATACCATGTATCAGGGCGACTACAAGGTGCTCTCCGCCGGTGAATACGGCAAGGCGGACGTCACCGCCAACGTCACCTATATCAACGGTGAAGAGACTGACCGGCAGGTGGTGGCCTCCGTCACCATCAGCCAGCCCGTGACCGAGACGCAGGCCCGCGGCACCATTCCCCGCCCCACATGGTTCCCCACCGGCAGCTTCCGCTGGCCCTGCAGCGGCTCCATCACCTCTTATTTTGGCTACCGTAATACGGGTATCCGCGGCGCCAGCACCTACCATCTGGGAATTGACATTGCCAACAGCTATGGTACGGCTATCTACGCCGCTGACGGCGGCACTGTTACCTACTCCGGCTGGCAGAGCGGTTACGGTTATCTGGTCATCGTCGATCACGGCAACGGCTACCAGACCTATTACGGGCACAACAGCTCCCTGATCGTATCCGTGGGCGAGCACGTCTATAAGGGTCAGCAGGTGGCCCGTATGGGTTCCACCGGTATATCCAGCGGCAACCATTGCCACTTCGGCGTCAAGAAAAACGGCACGTTCGTCAACCCGCTGAACTATCTGTAAGCAAGCAATATAAATCCATTGAAAAAGAGGAGATTTTCATGAAGCATTTTGTCTCTGCGCTGCTGTGCGCCGCCCTGTGTGCGCTGCTGGCCGTTCCCGCGTGGGCCATTACCCCCGCTCTAACCGGTGATACCAGCAATATCCCCCTGATGATCGCGCTGGCCGCCGCCGCCATCATCGCCATCGTGGTGGTGCTGATCATGATGAACAAGAAAAAGCGGTAACGCTCACAAAAACGCGCCTGTCAAGCAAATGCGCCTGTCAAACTAATTGTTTGACAGGCGCATTTTTTATGATAGCTTCCGCTCTGGTTTCGCCGCCTGAAAGCGGCGCCAGCAGCGGCAAAATTCCCTCATCGCACCAAGCTTCCGCTCCGGTTTCCGATTTAAAACAATGTCTCCTGATAGGCCAGCTCCACCTGCCCGATGGAGCGCATCTGAACGGCGTTTTCCGCCGCCAGCGCATCGCAGATGGCCATCTTGCGGATGATGTTCTGCACTGTCAGATCCAGCGCCGTCCCCGCCCGGTAATCCGCCGGGAAGATAAAGTCCACCCGCTGCCTTGCCAGCAGCTCCTCCACGCCGGCCCGATTGCTCTCCTGATACACGGCAATGGCCTGCCCGCCATAGGAGCGCATCATCTTCATGCAGGGCACATCGCTGAGCCCGTCGCCCACATAGATCATGTTGGTAAAGGGCACCCGCTTGCTGTCATCGGGCATGGAGTCGTTCAGCGTCTTGTCGTCGGCCACGTCCAGCACGCCCTTGTTGATCCGGTACACAAACTGGGTCTTGTTGGTAAAGTTTACGTCCAGCTTGGGCCAGCAGGCCGCGCCGTCACGGTAATAAAACTCGCAGGCGTAGATCTGCTTGAAGTGGTGGGCGATCCCGCTGCCCTCGATGATCTCCTTCAGCCCCGAGGACAGCACATAGTGCTCCACCGTCACCCCCAGGCTTTCACCGAAGGCGTTGATCCGTTCAAACCACTCCTTCACGCCGGGAAACAGTTCGATGGCATGGCCGCACTCCACCAGATAGTCCCGGTTCAGTGTGATTCCCTGAGCACGGCACTCCTCGATCATGGTGTACATATAGGCCAGCAGGCCGTCCATCTGGTTCTCCCAGCCAAAGTTGTTGGCCTTCTGCCAGAATTGCGCAGGCGTATAGCCCAGGCTGGGGATAAAGGTGTAGTCCTCCATATCGGTGGTACACAGCGTTTTGTCAAAATCGTACAGCAGGGCGATAATCGGTCGTTGGCTCATATTTCCCTCTCCTTCCGGATAAAAAAGCGGCCCGCGGGCCGCTTTTTGCTTTCTTATTCGCCGGTATAGTTGCGCCCGAACTTCAGCTCGTCCAGGCTCAGCTTGAAGTCGCCGGGGATCTCCTGCTCTGCCGCTGCGTCCTGTGCGGCGGTATTCTCCTCCGGCGCGTCCATGGCGTCCAGATGCAGCATGATGTCCTGCTGGATACCCTCCACCGTGTCGGCCGCGGCGGACGGCTCCTCCTCCGGCGTCAGCTGCATCTCCGGCAGGGAGTTGAGGAACTCCGCCTGCTGGGCGCACAGCTCGCTGCCGTGGCGCACGAAATCCACCAGACTCTTCTTGGCCATAATCAGCTTTTCCTCTGCCTCGGACCGCTCCATTTCCAGCTGCTTGATCTGGGAGGCGTGCTGCTCCTGTGCCTCCTTCAGCAGATTATCCTTCTCGATCTGCGCCTCCTGCACCAGCTTGGCCGCCATCTTCTGGGCAGTCAGCAGCGTAGAGCGCATGGCGTCCTCGGTGGCACGATACTCCTCCACCTTCTCCGCCAGAATCTTCAGCTTGGTTTTCAGCGTCACATTTTCCTTATACAGCGCCGTATAGTCCTCCTCCAGCGCGGCAAGAAAATCATCCACCGCAACCATGGCGTAGCCATTACCGAAGCCGGAGGACTTGGGAAACGTTTTCTCGGAAACTTCCTGAGGTGTCAACATGGTAATATCCCTCCATCTTTTTCTGCGCCCGCTTACAGGTACAGGCCGTTATTTTCCAGCTCGTCGATCAGGTCGCCCATGATATCCACGCTGTAGGGCGTGATGATATAGGTGTTGGCAGCCACCTTTTTGATCTTGCCATCACCGGCATAGGCCACGCCGGACAGGAAGTCGATCAAGCGGCGCGCAACGTCCTTGTTGGTGGATTCCAGATTCATGACCACCGTGCGCTTTTCCCGCAGATGGTCAGCGATCTCGCTGGCATTTTCAAAGCGCTCAGGCTTTACCAGCACCACCTTCAGCGCGGCAGTCGCGTGGATGTTCACCACCTTGTTGTGGCGATCCTCCGGCTGCTTACGCTCCTCGCGGCGGTCATCGAAAATGTTTCTGGCCTCGGTTTTCTCCGGCCGCTCCATCTCTTCATCCTCGTAATCGTAATCCTCATCGTCATAGGGGTGAATGATCTTCTTGATCTCGTCCATGAATCCCATTTGAAAGCCTCCCTGTCGTTCTTTTACTTGTTATAATTCCGCGCGCCGAAAATGGCGGAACCCACACGCACCATGTTGGCGCCGCAGCGGACGGCGTCCGCGTAGTCGCCGCTCATGCCCATGGATATATACTGCCATTCATTATCATACATTTCTTTGCTCATGTCAACAAAAAGACGGTAAACTTTCTCAAAATATGGTATATTTCCGCCCTTTTCCACCTCTACCGGTGGTATTGTCATCAATCCCCGCGGACGGATGTGGGGCAGCGCGGCAGCGTAGGCCGCCGCCTGTGCCAGTTCCTCCGGGGCAAAACCGGACTTGGCCTCCTCGCCGCCGATGTTGACCTCCAGCAGGATATCCTGCCGGAGCTCCAGCCGTGCAGCCACCTTTTCGATCTCATCCAGCAGCTCGCGGGAGCTGACCGACTGGATCAGCGTCGCCTTGCCCACCACCTGCTTGACCTTGTTGCGCTGCAAATGGCCGATGAAGTGCAGCGGCGCGCCATCATAGGCGTTTTCCTTCAGCTTTTCCGTCATCTCCTGCACCCGGTTCTCGCCCAGCGCGTCGATCCCGGCGGCAATGGCCTCCTGACAGCGGGCAGCATCGTTCATCTTGCTGGCGCCCACCAGTATAATGTCGTCTCCGGTACGTCCTGTCTCCCGGGCCGCCGCGTCGATTTCCTGACGGATGCGCATGATATTTTCCGCAATAGACATGGAAATTTCCCCCTTTTTCTATCTATCAAAAATCGGAGCTTTTATCCGATCACCTTGCCGTCGTACAGCTGCGCGGTGGTCACGATCACCTGATCCCCCTGCCGCAGCAGCGTGGAATCCTCCACCGCCGATGCCGCCTCCACCAGCGCGTAGCCCTCGCCCTGATAAACCACCCGCACCGGCTTGAACTTGGCCCGCACGCCCAGCACGCAGTACACACCGCTGACGCCTTCTTCGTTGACGCGCAGCGCGTTGGACGGCAGGCGCAGTCCCTCGTAAGTGCGCAGCACCAGCGTGGCCGCCTGATGGCGCAGCAGCGTGGTCTGAGCCAGGTATTTGTCGCTGCGCAGCACCAGCGTCCGCTGGCCGTTCTCACTGCGGGAAAGGCTGACCACCGTCATTTTCAGATCCATCGCCAGCCCCTTGGCAAACCGCAGCGTCACGGTGGAGCGCCCCTCCAGCTGCTGCGCCTGCTCGTCGGTGATGTTGGCGGCGTAATACCAAGCGTCGCCATAGATCAGCTTGCCCACATTGGCATTGTCGCTGCTGCGTGGCCGGACACTGCCCAGCTTGCCGGGCGTCAGGTCGTCCGTCAGAAAGTCCATCGTCAGCACCGATTCATAGCCGTCGCAGGCGGCCGAGTAGATACCTGACTGCGGCGCGGTGATGGCCCTCCCGTTCAGTGACCGCTCCATTTCGCCGATCTCCTCTTCGGTGGCCTTGATGCCGGCCTCGATCTCCTCCTGCGTCGCGGAGGTGTAGTCCCGCTTCAGGATAGCCCCCTTCAGCGAGGCCAGCTGCTCCTCCGTATTGCCGTATTCCCCTCCGGCCACCGACCGGCGCAGGGACAGGATATCGCTGTTGATGCTGGAATCCAGCTTCAGCGCCGCATCCGGATCCAGATACGATACCAGCGAGAAAGACAGCTGCTCCTTCTTCAGCTTCAGCGCCTCCAGCCGCTCCACCCGGGTCAGCGCGCCGCTGTCGGCATAGGCCACGGCCATGGTCTGGCCCTTGCCCACCCGTTCGCCCTCGGACAGGGCGTGGCCCAGCGTCCCGGCATCAGAGTGAAAGGTTTCCTCCTCGCGGATCAGATAGCCGTTCACCTCCATCACCGACTCCTCCGACGAGGCATATACCACAGTGGTGTTAATGGGATCGGTCAGATAGCGGTAGGTCTGCACACCGAAATAGACCACCGCCGCCACCAGTATGGCCACGGAGAGTATTTTAAATATGGATGTGGTTGCTTTCATATCCCGCTCCTTTTGTGTCTGTGCGAAACCTTCCGGGCCATCGCCGGGGCGTCGTCCCCGCCGCCCCGGCGGATGTTCTTCCCCTGTTCGGCATGCTTATATCCGTATCATCGGTTTCATGCCGCTCTGCGGGATCCTTTCGGTGCCCGGTGTGTAAGCGGCGCGATCGTCGATATCGCATGCTTATAAATTACCTGCTGCTTGTTGCCCACCTGACGCGCCGCGTCAGGCGGGGGGGCCGTGATTTTATCCTCTTTGGCCGAAGTGAATCCGGCCAAAGCAAGGTTTTGGCACTGCCAAAACGCTTGTACGCCTGCGGCGGCTCGTTCTCACTCGCCCTCGGGCAAGCAGCCTGCTTCTTCCTCATGAAAGCTTACCGCACGCAGCGGCGCGATCGTCGATATCGCATGTTTATAAATTACCTGCTGCTTGCCCTCGGTATCCAGCACCACCACAAAGCAGTCAAAACCCGTGATCAGTCCCCGCAGCTGAAAGCCGTTTACCAGAAACAGCGTCACCGGGATCTTCTGTTTACGGGCCTGTGTGAGAAACACTTCCTGTAAATGATTTGTCTTTTGCATAGCGCCCTCCTGTAATATCTATGTACGGACGCTATCTCATTCAGACAACCTCCGCCGTGATTCAGCATAAACCACGGCTGTGGAGATATTCTGTCGCTTTTTGCAATCCCTCCGTGAAATTCGGGCTGTGTGCCCAGCGCACCCAGAAAATCTCCCGGTTTCGCCGCAGCCACGTCAACTGCCGCTTGGCGTATTGCCGGGAGCGAAGCTTCACCTCTTCAATGGCCTCCTCTGTGGTGGCCGTCCCCTCCGCCACCGCCAGAAACTGCTTGTAGCCAATTGCCTGCAAGGCGGTTGCCTCCCGGGGCAGGCCGCTGGCCAGCAGCGCTTCCACTTCCTCCAGCAGCCCCTGCGCCACCATGGCGTCCACCCGCTTGTCGATACGCTCGCGCAGATCCTGCCGGTCAATGAAATCCAACCCGATGTACAAGGCGTCATATTTAGGCGGGCGCTGCCGCTCCAGCCTATCATGCTCCGTAATGGTCTGCCCCGTTGCGTACCATACCTCCAGCGCCCGGACGATCCGTTTTTCGTCCCGCGGGTGCAGCTTTTCTGCTGCCTGCGGGTCGATCTTTTCCAATTCCCGCAGCAGCGCTTCCGCGCCCTCACTCTGTATCCGGCGCTGTAGTTGCAGGCGCAGCGCCGTACCCTGCTCGCCGGCAGCAAAATCCGTCCCCCGGATCAGCGCATCCAGATAGAGGCCCGTCCCGCCGACCAGCACCGGCAGCTTTCCCCGATGCAGAATATCCTGCACACACGCATCCGCCCCACGGACATACCGGGCCGCCGACCAGTTCTCCGCCGGGTCGGCCACGCCCACCATGTGGTGAGGTACGCCTTCCATCTCTTCCGGCGTAGGCGCGGCGGTGCCCACCGTCATGCCCCGGTAGAGCTGCATGGAATCCACGCTGACCACCTCGCCGCAAAAGCGCTTGGCCAACGCCACGCCCATTTTTGTTTTTCCCGTGGCGGTCGGTCCCACCACGCAAAGCACTGTTGCCATGCGCTCTCTCCTGTCTTTTGAATCGATGCGCCTATGCGCGCTTGAACATCTTCTCGATGTCGTACTTGCTCAGCTTATATTTTACGGGCCGTCCATGGGGACAGTAGAGGATCTCTCCGGCCTGCACCTTTTCCACCAGCGCCGCCAGCTCTGTGGCGTCGGTGGTCATGCCGGCTTTGATGGCGCTCTTGCAGGCCATGGTGTGCAGCAGCTCGTCCCGGGCAGCCGCCGGATCGGCCCGACCCAGCGCCAGCTTTTGCGCCAGTTCCTCCAGCGTAGCGGCGGCGTCCGCTGCCAGAATATCCGCCGGAACCTCCCGGATCAACACGGTTCCGCCGCCAAAATCTTCACAAAAGAAGCCAAATTCCTGCAAAAGCGACAGATTTTCCAGCACAGCGGCATACTCCTCCGCCTCCAGCGCCACGGTACCAGGCGTCAGCAGAGACTGAGCCATCAGGGGCTGGCGGTTGGCCTTCAGGGCGTCGAACCGCAGCCGCTCGTGGGCGGCATGCTTATCAATGAGCCAAACGGTATCGTGGTCATCCTCGCAGATAATATATGTTTTCAGCACCTCGCCCACCATGCGCCACGGCGCTTCCTTCACCGGCTCGATGGTCTGCTGCTCCGCCTCCGCAGGCAGGGAAAGCTGGGTCTGGGCAGGCGCGGACGGCGGCACGTCGCACGCCTGAAAGCCTTGCTGCATCAGGCTTTGCGCCGTTTCCGCCTCTTTCTTCCCGGTCTTTTTTTCCGGCGGCGTGATCTCATAAGTACGCCCCGTCAGAGGGGAGGTGGACACCACTGCATCCCCATCGGACGCCACATCGCGGACAAAGATGGGGTCGGCGCTGTGGGGCCGCGCTTCATAGGCCGCAGCGGATGTTATTTCCGCCGCCGGATGATCCAAAATGACATTTTTCGTGGCCGGTGCGGCGCGGCGTGCGGAAAAGCTGCCCAGCGGCTTTTTCTCCTCCGGGGTATCGGTCGTGCGGGCCCTGAAATCCGAGGCTGACATTTTCTGGAAAAATTCCGGGTCAGCCTGGGGCTTTTGCGGTACATTTACGCCCTCAATCGGTACATTTACGCCCCTTTTTGGTACAAATACAGCCGCTTTTGCACCATTAATTTCTGCATTTGCAGCAGATGGATGCATTTGCTGCGGCACCGGGCGGGAAGCGGGATTCTTCTCCCGCTCCAGCGCATCCTTTACCGTATAGTACACCGCGTCGAACACGGTCTTGTCAGAAACGAATTTCACCACCGTCTTGGCGGGGTGGACATTCACATCCACCATGTCAGCAGGCAGGGTGATGTGCAGCACACAGCCGGGAAACCGCCCCTTCAGCAGACGGTTTTTATACGCCTCCTCCAGCGCCGCAGTCAGCAGCTGGGATTTGACGAAGCGGCCGTTGACGAAAAACACCTGCTTGCCCCGGCTGCCGTAACCGTTGAGGGGGCTGGCGGCAAAGCCCTCCACCCCCACGTCGCCGCCGCTGCCGGAAATAGGCAGCAGACCCAGCGCAAAATCCCGCCCCATGGCGGCATAGACGGCGGAATGGAGCTGCCCGTCGCCGGGGGTATGAAGCACCTCCTGTCCGTCACGGATCAGCTTGAAGGACACGTCCGGATGGCTCAGCGCAAGATGCTGCACCACGCCGGATACGGCAGCGCCCTCGGCGCTGTCCTTTTTCATGAATTTCATGCGGGCAGGGGTATTATAAAAGAGGTCGCGGACGCAAATGGTGGTGCCCTGCGGGCAGCCGGTAGGCTGGGTCTGGCCGGGAACGCCGCCCTCCAGATGAAGCGCCGCGCCCATCTCCTCCTCCGCTGTGCGGGAAAAGATATCCACACGGCTGACAGCGGCAACGGCGGCCAGCGCCTCGCCGCGGAAGCCCAGCGTGCCGATGGCCGCCAGATCGGCGGCGGCGCGCAGCTTGCTGGTGGCATGGCGCAAAAAGGCGGTGGGCAGCTGCTCCGACGGGATGCCGCAGCCGTTATCGGTAATGCGGATATAGGTCAGGCCGCCGCGCTCGATCTCCGCCACGACGGTGGCGGCGCCTGCGTCAATGGCGTTCTCCAGCAGCTCCTTCATGACGCTGGCGGGACGCTCCACCACCTCACCGGCGGCAATCAGATCCGCCACATGGGGCGGCAAACATTGGATCTGCGGCATGGTTCCTCCTAAAAAATCTCCATGAAAACGTCAACTTTCAAGACAGCTTATTCTTCAATTCGTACAGCAGATTCAGCGCCTCCAGCGGGCTGAGGGTATCCACCTGTGCGCGGCGCAGCGCATCGATGACCGCGCTTTCACTGAGAGCCTCCAGCGACACCTGATCCGTTTCCGCAGGGGCGGCGTGAGGCTTGCCCGCCTCGTCCTCCAACTCCTGCAAAATATGGCGGGCGCGTGTCAAGACCTGCTTGGGCAGGCCCGCCAGCTTGGCCACCTCGATGCCGTAGCTGCGGTCAGCCCCGCCGGAAATGATCTTGCGCAGGAAGATAATATCCTCACCCCGGGTGCGGACGGCAATGTTATAGTTGCGCACGCCGGGCAGCTGCCCCTCCAGCGCCGTCAGCTCGTGGTAGTGGGTGGCAAACAGGGTCTTGGCGCCCAGCTTCTTGGGGTCGGCACAGTATTCCAGCACCGCCCGGGCAATGGACATACCGTCAAAGGTGGAGGTGCCCCGGCCGATCTCATCGAGAATCAGCAGGCTATCCGCCGTGGCGGCGCGGAGAATCTCGCTGACCTCCGTCATCTCCACCATGAAGGTGGACTGCCCCGCCGACAGATCGTCAGAGGCGCCGATGCGGGTGAAGATCCGATCCACCACGCCGATGCGGGCGGTTTGCGCCGGCACAAAGCTGCCCACCTGCGCCATCAGCACGATCAGCGCCACCTGACGCATATAGGTGGACTTACCGGCCATGTTGGGGCCGGTGATGATGGCCACCCGGTCATCCTTTGCGCCCATATAGGTATCGTTGGGGACAAACATACTGTCCCGGCGCATCTGCTCTACCACCGGATGGCGGCCATCATGGATTTCAATGACGCCGGACTCGTCCACCACAGGGCGGCAGTAGTTATTCTTCACCGCCACGGCGGCCAGCGAGCACAAAGCGTCCAGCTCCGCCACCAGCGCGGCGGCATGCTGCACCCGCTGGGCCTGCGCGGCAACATGGAGCCGCAGCTCGGTGAAAAGCTGGTACTCCAGCGCCGTAACCCGATCCTTGGCCGAGAGGATATCGTGCTCCAGATCCTTCAGCTCCTGGGTGATATAGCGCTCGCCGTTGACCAGCGTCTGCTTGCGGATATAGCTTTCGGGCACCTGCTCCTTGAAGGAGTTGGACACCTCGATATAGTAGCCAAACACCTTGTTATAGCCGATCTTCAGGGTGCGGATGCCGGTTCTTTCCTTTTCGGCGGCCTCCATGCGGACGATGATATCCCGGCCGCCGTGAAGGATACCCCGCAGACGGTCTACCTCCGGGTCGAAGCCGTCCCGGATCAGCTCCCCCTCCCGGACAGAGAAGGGCGGCTCGTCCACCAGCGTCCGGCCAATCAGGGCGGCCAGATCGCTCAGATCGTCCAGCGCCTCGTTCAGCTGGCGCAGCCGGCCCTTGTCAAAGGCGGCCAGCTGGGTCTTTAGCTGCGGCAGACGCTCCATGGCGGCCCGCAGAGACGCCAGATCGCGGCCGCCGGCGGTTCCGTAAACGATGCGGCCCACCAGCCGCTCCATGTCGGAGACGCCTTGCAGCGCCAGGATCAGCTCTTCCCGCGCCACGGTCTGCTCCACCAGCGCCGACACAGCGGCGCTGCGGCGGTCGATCTGCGTAACGGACAGGAGGGGACGCTCGATCCACCCGCGCATCATGCGGCCGCCCATGGCGGTTTTCGTCCGATCCAGCACCCACAGAAGGCTGCCCTTTTTCTCCTTGCCCCGCAGCGTCTCGGTCAGCTCCAGATTGCGGCGGGCCGTCAGGTCCAGCTCCATGAACTGACCGCGGCGGTAGTATTCCAGATCGTCCACATGGGCAAGATCGGTTTTCTGTGTCTCGTGGAGGTAGCTGAGCAGCGCGCCCAGCGCCAGAAAGACCGCCGGGTTATCCCGGGGCAGGCGGGAGAGCGCCGCATCCCCGAACTGGCGGCGGATCAGCCGCTCGGCCCCCTCCATCTGGAAGCGGCCGGCGCTCAGCTTTTCCAGATGGCAATGCAGCTTATCCTGCAAAAAGGCGTGGAGCGTCTCATCAAAAAAGGCATTCTCGTTCAGCACTGCCTCGGCCGGGGCAAAGCGGCCCAGCTCGTTCATAAGCTGGCCCACGCGGCCGGGGCCGGAAAAGGCGGTGGCGTGAGCCTTGCCGGTAGAAATATCGCAGGCGCACAGCGCGGCGTTTTCCTCGTCCAGATAGACGCCGGCGCAGAAGTTGGAGCGCCCCTCCTCCAGACAGGCCGTGTCGATCACCGTGCCGGGGGTGACCACGCGGATGATGTCCCGTTTCACCAGCCCCTTGGCGGCGGCAGGGTCCTCCGTCTGCTCGCAGATGGCCACCTTGTAGCCCTTGGCGATGAGGCGGGCGATATAGGAATCCGCCGAATGGTAGGGCACGCCGCACATGGGGACGCGCTCCTCGGCGCTCTTTTCCTTGCTCTTATCCCGGGTGGTAAGGGTCAGGTCCAGCTCACGGGACGCCGTCCTGGCGTCGGGGCCGAACATCTCGTAAAAGTCGCCCAGACGGAAAAACAGGATGGCGTCAGGGTTCTGCTCTTTTATTTGCAGGTACTGCTGCATCATGGGGGTCAGCTCTGCCATAGGGCGGCTCCTTTCTGACTTGCTTTCGTTTTGTGGGGAGATACGCGCTCCCGGTGGGAAACGGTGCTTACACCAGCCGGCCGAACAGCGCCCAAGTGTTGCTGTCGGTGATCGTTACGTCGCGGTAGGTGCCGATGGCGGCGCTGTCGCCCACCAGATGCACCAGCCGTCCTCCGGCGGTGCGGGCCGTCAGCGGCCAGCGGCTGTCGTCGCTCTCGCCGTCGATGAGACAGCGCAGGGTGTCGCCTACATACCCGGCGTGGATCTCCTCGGAGATCCTGTTCTGGGCGTCGCAGAGGCGGTCGAACCACTTTTGCTTTTCGGCGCGGGGTACGGGGTCGTCCATCTTGGCGGCGGGGGTGCCGGGACGGGGGGAGAAGATGAAGGTGAACAGGGCGTCGAAGCGCACCTCCT
>CAKTGD010000015.1 GCA_934561335.1 uncultured Oscillospiraceae bacterium | reverse complement strand
ACTGCCGATAACAGCAAGTGGAACGGCAGCACGAGTGCAGCAGGCAGTGCAACGCTGACAAACGGAAGCATCTGGACAGGTGCAAGCACTAGCGCAGATTTCAGCCTGACACTGAACGGCAGCACCTGGAATAACAGCGGCGCAAGCAGCCTGAAGAGCTTTGCCGGTACCAACGGCATAGTTGACATGACTAACGCTGCAGCAAGCGTAACCATCGGCAGCTACAGCGGTGACGCAACTGTCATCTACAAACATAACAGCAGTAATCCGGGCGAAGTCTACGGCGGTAACTTTACTGTTACTAAGGCAGCAGCTAACAGCAAGATTACCATGCTGACGGATAGAAGTGGTGTAGACTTCAGTGACGAGGACAGCATTGCTAATACCTTGAATTCTTTGGCTAATAAGCTGTATTACACCGGTTATATTACCGGCGAGCGTAATCTTACCGGCTATGTTAAGTTGGCAGAAGGACTAACTGCAAGCTCTGTTGTTAAACAAACAGGTGATATCGCCTATGACAAGACGACTGGTCAGGGCAGCCTTAAGGATGGCAGTGTTACTCCGAATGTAACCTATCCGGAAGCACAGACTAAAGATAACTTCACAAGCCAGATTACCGGCGAATGGAAGCAGGATAAAGAGTATAAGCTTGCCGGCGTACTGCATACAGATAATGCGGTTTACGACTTCAGCAAGGACAGCAGCATTATTACTACCGCAGGTACTTCCGTCGGCGCAGGCAGAGATTTGCAGCTGCAGCTCAACAATAAGAGCATGAGCCTGAATTCCGGTGCTGATGCTGTGAAAGCAGATGCGATTACCATTGAATTCAAGAATCTTGATAAGCTTGATATCAAGGCTGCAGGCCAGGCTTTGCTGGCAGAAAACGGCGGCAAAATCATTCTGCATAACACCGGCGCAGTAACTGCAGACAGTGCGTTTGTTGCTAACGGCGCAGGCAGCGGTATTAAAGCAGATGGTCTGACAAATATTACCGTAGGCAGCGGCGATGCAGTGAAGGCAGATGCAGGCAGCATTGAGCTGACCGGCGGCATTGTTAAAGGTGATGTAACTGCAGACAATAAAGGTAAAATCAGCATTAATGCCAATAATAATGCGGCAGGAAGCACCCTTACCGATATTACCGGCAACGTTTTGGCAGAATCCGGTAGCAGCGTAGATATCGGACTGGGTACCGCAGATAGCAAGCTTACAGGTGATGTAAGCACTGTCGGTGACGCAGTAATCAATATTTATGCTGATATGGGCGTCTGGACCGGTAATGCTGACGGAGATAACGTTAACCTGAATCTGAATAGCAACAAGGCTCAATGGAACAATATCGGTAACAGCAAGCTGCGCAGCCTGAAGGGTAATGGAGGCATTATTAATCAGACTGATGCTAACGCAGGTAATATTGATGTAGGTAATTACAGCGGAAATATTGTTGTCAACTACAAGCATACTGCTGATAAGGATACAGCAGCAAATACTCTGAATAATATCCAGTTCGGCGGTGGTACGCTGAATATCGATAAAGCAGCCGAAGGCAGCAGCATTATCTTAAGAACCGATAATTCCGATAATCTCAGCTATACTGAAACTGATAATATTGAAAAGCTCTTCAGAGAGCTGAGCAAGAAGCTGTATTATGCGGATGCAGGCAGCAATCCGAATAATCTGAGCGGTCATGTGGAAATTGCCGAAGGCCTGACGAAGGTTAAGGTTTACGGCGATATTAACTACGGCGAGCATGGCCAGGGTAATTATAAGGATGGCAGCATTAAGCGTACTGATCCGGAAATTATTTACGGCAGCAGTGAAACAGCTATGATGCGTGGCGCTAAATCCGCCATGGCTTCCACAGCTTTGCTGTGGCGCAGTGAAAACAGCGATATGCTGCAGCGCATGGGTGATGTACGTCTGGCCAATGAGGAAAGCGGCCTGTGGGCACGTTACTACGGCGGCAAGAACAGCTTTGATGCTAAGAATACCAAGTACAGCACAAGCTATGATGCATATCAGTTAGGCTATGACAAGCAGTTGGACAACAACATGCTCTTTGGTGCGGCTGTAAGCTACAACAAGGGCAAGAATACCTACGAAATGGGCGGTCATGGTGACGGCAAGGCTGTCAGCCTGTCTGTATATGGCAGCTGGAACGGCGACAAGGGACATTATGCTGATGTAATCGTTAAAGGCGGCAAGCTTGATAATGATTATACAGTTTACAATGACATGGGTCATAAGCTTGAAGGCGATTATGATACCTGGGGTCTGTCCCTGAGCGCTGAATACGGCCGCAGAATGCAGATGCAGAACGGCTTCTACATTGATCCGAGCGTACAGTTTACTGTCGGACGTGTTGCAGGAGCTGACTACAGTGCAGCCAGCGACTTCCTCGACTCCAAAGGCCTGAAGAAGGATATGTATGTAAGCCAGGATGCCTTTACCAGTGCAATCGGACGCATTGGTCTGGGAATCGGCAAAACAAATGATAAGTCTATGTTCTATACAAAATTTGCATTGGCACATGAATTCAGCGGCGACTTTACTACAACCTTTGCAGCTGAAAATGAGCCTACAAGCAGTACAGCAGTTGATTTTGGCGGTACCTGGTTTGAATGGCAGTTGGGCGGCAGTATGAAGGTAAACGATAATTCTTATGTATATGCTACCTTCGAGAAGAAATTCGGCGGCGATACCGGCAGCAATGACTGGCGTCTGGATGCGGGCTTGCGTTGGAACTTCTAAGCTTTGGGCTATGCGGGCAGCGTAAAATTGTTCTAAGCGGGGCGGCGGCCGTTGCGCTAACGCCCCCTTAAATAAAATGTCAAAGGAGACTTTAAAATGACAGAAAAAGTTAAAGAAACTAAAGAGACAAAGGTTTTGGATATGGAGCAGAAGCGTGCTGATAAAATTGAAAAAATGCAGCAATTTCTTACCGATAACAAAATAGACTGCTTTGACGTACAAAAAATTGAGGATGAGCGTCATACCACAGTTTTCCGTAGCCGTATGGAAGTAAAAGGACAGATTTTGCCGATGGCTGTGCTGATGGATGACAGTGTTTACATTATTTTACAGGTGCAGATTGCGCCGCAGGTAATTCCGGAAGCAAAGCTGCCGGAGCTGGCTGCAGCTATCAACAACATGAACAATAATGTACGTCCCTTTAAATTTACCGTTTCCGAAAAGGGCGATTTTATGCTGAATGCCTGCATTACCGCAGAAAACAATACCTTCAATCCGGTGCTGCTGAATGCAATTATCGGTGAAGCACTGAAATTCCTGGAAGCGCAGTACAGCAATATTATGGAGGCAATCTGGAAAAAATAATTTAGTTGAGTATGGATTTACGTAGGAGACATGCTGAAAATAAAAGTTAGGCAACAAGAGAATATTGTCGATGATATGTTCAAGTTTAGTTAAGCATTTATAAAATAATACTTTGGTTCCTAATAAGCGGTTGATGTGAGAGTGGACTGCTTTATGATAGAGGAAATGACAGTCGGGAGATGGACGCCCTGGTGTTATTATCTTTGTCCGGTGTTTTTGCAAGGGGTGCTTATTATGGCAAAATCATCTTGGATTCGAAGTAAAAAATTAGCTTTAGGTATTGCCGTAGCTTTAGGCTGCAGTCTGATGAGTGTTACAAGTGCTGAACAAACTGAGGCGGATTTTACGGCTCCTATTACCGGCGACATTGAAAAAGATGTTACTTACAGCGGTATTGCGGAAGTGCCTGCTAAGAATAACAACGTTTATACATTTACCAAGGATAGCAGCATTACTGTTGACGGTACTTCTGTACCCTTCACTATTCAGGATTTGGACAGTAAAGATTATAATGTGCAGACGGCAGCGATTAATATGGTGCAGGGTAAGAGCAGTCCGAACATTTGTATTGTAGCCCCTGATAATAAGCTGACTTTAAATGTTAAAGCCTCCGGTGATAATATCGGCGTCGGTATTTTGCAGACCACCGGGCTTGGTACTCTGCAGTTTGGCAGCAGCAAATATGGTGCAATAAAAGAACTAAACATTAATGTCAGTGCCGATGCCGATAATACAAAAAAATCCTATGGCATCTGGCGTGCAGCTACTGATAATAAGACCAGAACTATTACTTTAACTACTACCGATGGCTTGAATATTAAAGTGGATAATCCTAATGGTGCTTATGGTATAGCTGTATGTACACCGGAGGGAATGACAACCGGCGATAAATTTTATAACAATAGCGGTATTACGGTTAATGGTGACGTAAACATCACTGTAAGCGGTAATAAAAAAGCTGCTGATGTACTTGAAAACAGTGCCGGTCTCTTTGTGAACAGTAATCATGCCAAGATAACCTTGAATCATAAGGGTAATATTGTTTCTGACGGCAATGGCATAGTTGTTGCGCCTGTACACCATACTGCTAACTATAATAATCAGACAATTACTGTAAAAAAGGGTGGTACGATAAAGCTTATTCCGGCAGCTGACGGTAGTGAGCGTTATGCTATTTATGATACCTATGGCAAGGTTTTCTATGGCGCTAACTCAGTCGGCGGCTTGAACAGCCAGACCGATGCTGTTGTTTTGGGCACCGGCACTCAGATAGGCGGCGATGTTTTTGTCGGTGATAATGAAAAAAATATTGTCTACTTAGGTTTGAGCGGTAATGATTCTTATTTGAACGGCGTAATCAAGGAAGAAGGAAAATTTAGCAATGTGCTGCTGATTCTGAATGATGGTGCCGTATGGAATAATACTGCTGCCAACGCAGGCAATAAGGGTACCGATACAGTATTGAATAATTTTAGCGGTATTAACGGTATGCTGCATCAAAGTGCCGACAGCGGTGATGTTACAATCAAAAAATTTGACAGTCATCTGTTTAATGTGGCTTATGAGCATGACAAGAACGACCCGTCAAAAATTTTAGGCGGTAATTTTACCATTGAAAAAGCTATAGCGGACAGTGCTCTCAATGTTTTTACTGACTACGATGATAACCTGAATACGGAAGCTGCCAGAGAGGCAACACTTAATGCTTTGGCCAACAAAATTTATTATACCGGCTATGCGAGTGGCGAAAGAAATTTAAATGGTACGGTAAGTATTGCGGAAGGTCTTACAACCAGCTCGGCCAGCAAATATTTTGCCGATATGAGCTTTGATGATACTACAGGTCAGGGCTATCTTGATAAAGAAAGCAAGGTTAATGAGTACGTTAAGCCTGCAGAACAGGGCGCGGTAGAATTTACTAAGGCTATCATCGGTGATGTTTCTTTGACCAAAGAATATCAGGACGCAGGCGTATACGATAACGGCAGTTATGTATTCACCAAGGATATTAAAATTAATGTTGACCCTGAAGGTAATACATTAGTTGCCGGTCCTTGGCTGTATACCTTCAGCTCCGGTATTTTCAGCGGTTACAATCAGCAGAATGTGAATGTTGATCTGAATGGTCACAGCATGGATTTGAATATAGTTACCGACCAAAGCACAACGGGCATTGCTGCGGTAGGTGCAACCGGCAAGGTAGAAATTTTCAACCCCGGAGCTATGTCTGTTAAAGCTGTAAGCAATAAGGGCTCGCAAACTGCAGCGCTGTTTGTAAATGGCGGCGGTCAGCTTTATATTCATAACGGCGGCGAAAATCTGGAGAAAAAAGTTCTTACGGTTCGCGGCAGCACCACCAACAGCACTAATGGCGCTGTTATCAAGTCTATGAATGGTGCCAATGGAGAACGCTCCTGGCTGAAGGTTGACGGACTTATTGACCTGGAAGCAGATACTACAGACGGTGTTGGTATGGCCGAAGGCCTGAGCGCTGTTGCATCTACTATTGATGTTGGCGGCGGCAGAATTATTATGACGAAAGCGGGCCAGAATCCCGGCTTGAATTTCGGCGGTGGTGCGGAAAACGCTGCTATCCGTGCTTATGGTGAATTTGTTTCTACCAACTATGGTATTGTTAACGTCAATGTTATCAAGGACGAGGATTCTCCTACCGGTAACGCTATTGCAGCCGGCAACAATACTACGCAGATAGTCGGTAATTTCACAACTGTCGGTGGCATGGGCACCAAGGGTAAAATAAATGTTGGCCTGAATACACCTGATTCCTATTGGGTAGGTAATTTTGTTACCGGCGGCGGCTGGGGCGTAACACCCGGCGATTATGGTATAGTCAGCTTGTTTATGGGCAATAAAGCTAAATGGATGGGCAAAGCCTCTTATGCTACAAAACTGCTGATGGACAGCGGCGCAACCTGGGAAGGCTATTCCTTGAACAATGCTGTCGATGCAACCATCAAGAACGGTGCTGTCTGGTACAACATTAATGATACAGAGGAGCCTACTAAATTAAAGAGCCTGATCGGCGGGGCTACGGAAGCAGCCGCAGGTACTGTTGATATGACGCATGATGGCGTTGTTGATACGACAATTGAGCAATTTGGCGGTCATGTAAATGTTATTTATAAGCATGCAGCTGATGATGCAACAAATATTCTCGGCGGTAACTTTACTATTAATCACGCCGATGAAGGCTCTGCTGTTACGCTGACAACAGATAACAGTGGCTTTGATGTACATAAGGCAGATGAAACAAAAGCTGTGTTGGGCAGCCTTGCCAACAAGCTTTATTATCAGGGTGCCGTAGATAATGCGGAAGCTAATCTTAATGGTTATGTACAGATAGCAGAAGGTCTGACAGCAGCTTCTGCCGGTATGAAGCTGGCAGATGTTGAATTCTCTGCTGAGAATGGACAGGCAAGCTTGGTAGAAAATACCGTCAGAACGCCGGATGCGAAGATTATTTATGGCAGCAGTGAAACTGCTATGATGAAGGGTGCCAAATCTGCTATGGCCTCCGGTGCGTTGATGTGGCGTGCCGAAAATAATGATTTGCTGAAGCGTATGGGTGATTTGCGTCTGGATGATAGTGACGCAGGCATCTGGGCAAAATACTATGGCGGCAAATATGAGCTGGATGCACAGAATACCGACTTGAATCTGAAATACAATGCATATCAGGTAGGCTTTGATAGGGCTGTAGGTAACGGCTGGTCAGTCGGTGTGGCAGTATCCTATAACGATGGTGATTCTAATTATGGCAGCGGCAAAGCAGATTTGAAGGATACAAGCGTAGGCTTGTATGGCACCTGGAAAGGTAATGATGGTCAGTATGTAGACCTGATTGCCAAATATACCCGCTTGGAAAACGATTATGATGTCGCCAATGCATATGGTCATAAGCTGAGCGGCGATTACAAGACCTGGGGCACCAGCATCAGCGCAGAATATGGCAAGCGTTTTGAAAATGAAAGCGGTTTCTACTTTGATCCGAGCGTAGAGCTGACACTGGGACGCATCAACGGCAAGGATTACAGCGCAGACAGTGATTATCTGGATTCCTGGGGCAAGAGCAGAGGCATGCAGGTACAGCAGGATGCCTTTAATACGCTGGTAGGACGCGTAGGCTTCCGCCTGGGCCAACAGACTGAAAAGGCAAGCTATTTTGTAAAACTTGCAGCAGCACATGAGTTTAAAGGTGAATTCAACAGCCGCTTTGCAGCAGAGGGCGAGCCTGAAGGCAGAACCAGCATTGATTTTGGCGATACCTGGTATGAAGCACAAATCGGAGGTACTGCTAAGTTGAGTGACAACAGCCTGATTTATGCAGACTTTGAACGCAGCTTCGGCGGTGACGTAGAAGAGAAATGGCGTGTAGACGCAGGCTTGAGATTTACATTCTAAATTATAATTCCTTGGCATTGTGCCTTTTAAGGCATATGTATAAAGCAGGCAGGAGCTGAAGCTATTGCTCCTGCCTCCAAAAAATATTTTTGGGTAAGGAGATGTAAAAATGAGTAAGAGTAAAAAGAGCTTAGTGAAATCCCAATTAGCCTTAGCTATTGCCGTAGCTTTAGGCTGCAGTCTGATGAGTGTTGCAAGTGCTGCCACCTATGATATGACGAGCAGTGAATACTCCGGCGGTATTACCTGGAGCCATGCGGTAAACGGTGACCAGATAGGTAAAAGCTACCAGGAGCCTGACAATTATGTGTTTGGCTATGATAAGGCTACAGGTCAGGTGCTTGGCGGCGATATTACTATGGCTGCCGATATGCGCTATGAAGAACCTTCTTATTGGGGTGGCACGAGCGTAAGTGGCGTTACTATTTATGCAAACTTTGATGTTAAAGCCAGTGATTTACCGGATTGTTCTTTGGAAACTGTGAAGAAGGTTAGTGCCGGTATTTTGAAAAAGCTGAAACCGGCTGAGGGCTTGACTCATTATTACGGCTTTGATTACATGTCTATACGCATTCTTGACGATGACGGCAATGTATTGCGTGTAGGAAATGTTAAATTTACTGATGATATGAGCAGTACCTCTTATCTGACCGGCGGTACCTATAAAACTGTTTTGAGCAATGACAGCAATAATAAGGAATATGATATCAAACAGGTTGATACTGCGCAGGGTTATTCGACAATACCGGCAAACACCTGGTATGTTGGCGAAACCGATTCCCGTTATGGACTGACTGTTGCTCCGGACCTTTCTAAGGAAACTGTGAAGGCCGCTGTACGCGGTGCTGAAAAGGATTTATATGTTACCAACGTATTGGGCTCCAGTACCTGGAACAGTAAGATGACCATTAAAGCCGAGGGAAAAAATACCGACAGAGTTTATGGTGTTTACAATGATAAGAAGGGCTTGGTACATCTTAAGGATGCCCAAATGACTATTACTGCGGACGGCAATGAGCAGAGCAACGCTGCCTATGCTGGTAATAATGCGGATTATACCAGCAAGGTTATTTTGGAATCTACTGCTGACGGCAGTGTCGGTGTAGCGCTGAAGGCGAACGGCAACGTCCTCGAAGCCGGCAAGAATGGCGTAATCGACCTGACCTCCGGCCAAAGCAGTTTGGAAACTGCTACAGGAAATTTGCTGTATGCTCATGACGGTGGTATTATCAACGTTGGCCATAAGACAAAGGGTACTGCCGGGCTGAAAATAACAATGGGCGACAGCAGCAAGTATCTGGCATTGGCTGAAAACGGCGGTACGATTAATGCAGGTGTGATTGTTGAGCATCTTGACAGTGTCGATTATGATAACGCTACTGTTTTAAAAGGAAGCAACAATGTTACCGGCAACATGAAGGCAGATGCTGACAGTAAAATTAATTTTGGCCTTGCTGGCAAGTACAACTACCAAGGTGATGCAGAGGGTAATGTTAATCTGTATTTCACTACAGGAGCAGGCTGGGAAGGCAATGCTATAGGTGAAGATGTAGCTTTGAATTTGGGCAGCGAAACTCTTTGGAACATTACCTCTAACGCTGCTCAACATCTTAAACAGCATAAGGGTGCCGAATCATCCTCCAAGAGAAGCTATATTAATGTTGGTGAAGGCAACCTGACGATTGATAAATACTCCGGCAATACAACCTTTGTTTATCAGCATGATGCAACCGATGCCAGCAAGATTCTTGGCGGTGATTTGACCATTAACAGTGCCGAGCCAACTAAGATTCTCAGCACAGGTGTTGGCTCTGAGCAATATCAGGTATCGGAAGTACCCTCTACAGTTTATTTGCAGACTTCTACAGATGGCATAGATACTACAGATGATGCTGCCATTAATTCTGTACTGGATAATCTGGCCAAGAAGCTTACCTATACTGCTTATGTGAACGGCGAACGTAACCTAAGCGGCAGGGTAGAGCTTGCGGAAGGTTTGACGAGTTCTTCTGTAAGTAAATTCTACAGCAATATTACCTTTGATGAAAAAACCGGTCAGGCGAAAAAAGAGAATGAGCTCTCTAAACCGTTTACAGGCGTTATTTTCGGTAATGAAACATCAGATGCGAAAAATGGTTATGCTGACCAGCTCAGTGGTACCGCTGCCGGCAAGGATTTGAAATATACCTTTAATGATGATACTCTTATTGATGTTAAGCTGAACAAGGATCCGCGTAGCTTCGGATGGGGCGGCCTATATTGTGCAGCAATCAACAACTACGGTGACCGTCCATATCAATCCTCTACTGCCTATACTAAGGGTGGCCCGAGCTACACTATCGATATGCAGGGACATGATCTGACTGTAAACTTCAGTGCCTTCCCGACTGCAGGCTCTACAGGCGGCCAGCCTATGTGGACTGCTGCAGCTATTGGTGCTTACCGTGATGGCACCATTACGATTGATAACCCCGGTGCTGTTAGCATTACCTCTACTAATAACTACTATTATGGCAGTGCTATCAGGGCATCTACTGCTGCTGTTGGCGAAACCGGTGCACATGTTGTTATCAATAATGATAACAGTAAGGAGCATGCTGTGAAGATTCGCGGCGGCATTGACACTCCGGGCTATCAGCTGAACTGGCGCGCTATTGAAATTTACACCCAGAACGGCACTAAAAAAGAAAACGGTAGCTCTGTTGAAATTAAAGGGCTTGTAGATATTGATGTAAAGAATTGCGCATCTTTGTTTGCACGTGGTAATTACGCAACTATTGATATCGGCGGCGGCAGCATTATTTCCCATAATTATTCTTCCATCTGGACTGCAGGCTATGAGGCTTTAATCAACCTGAATATGAAGAAGGATGACGAAGGCAATGCTGTTGATGCCGGAGATAATTATCTGCAGATTGAAGGCGATGTTTCGACTTCTACACCGTATTATGGTTCTAACGGTACAATTAATGTCGGCCTGAATACTGCCGATTCTTATCTGAAAGGTCATTTCTTTGGCAGCGGCAATAATAATCTGTATCTGCGTAATGGTGCTGTTTGGGATAATATGCCTGCCGTAACGCATAACTGGGCTGGCGGTACCTATAGCACTAACAATATTATCAGCAATATTAGCAATCTTTATGGTGGTGCAGACAGTGCTCATGCCGGTAATATTTATCAGCATGAATCTGAGAACCTCAATATTCAAAACCTGTCCGGTTATGTAAACGCATATCTGGCACATGAAACCGGCGAAGATGGCAACGCAAGCTTTGATGCACTCGGCAACATTGTTGTTGACAAGGCAACTAAGACTGACGGCAAAAATGCGGGCATTACGCTTTATACCGACCGCAGCGGTATCGACACCAGCGACCAGGATAAAGTAGTCAACACACTTTCCGCTCTTGGCAGAAAGCTGGTTTATAACGAAGCTGTTGCTACCGAGGAAAACCCGACGCCGGAAATCAATCTGGACGGCAAGGTTGGTATTGCCGAAGGCCTGACTGCAGGCTCTATAGCAATCCGTCTGGCAGATTTGGACTTCAACAAAGAGAACGGCGAAGGCAGCCTGATTGCAGGCAGCATTCATACTCCGGACGCATATATCCCCGTTATGTACGGTAGCAAGGAAACCGCAATGATGAAGGGCGCAAAATCTGCGATGGCTTCTACCGCAATGATGTGGCGTGCCGAGAACAACGACTTGATGAAGCGTATGGGCGACCTGCGTCTGTCTGAAGGTGAAAAAGGCTTGTGGGCAAAATACTACGGCGGCAAGTACGAGATGGATAGCCAGAATACTGACTTCAATCTGAAATACAATGCCTACCAGTTAGGCTATGATGTAGATGCAGGCAATGGCTGGACAGTTGGCGCAGCAGTATCCTACAACGATGGCGATGCCACTTATGGCAACGGCCGCGGTGACCTTTCCACCTACAGTGCAGGCATCTACGGTACCTGGAAGAGCGAAGACGGACAGTATGTTGATATCATCGCCAAGTACAGCAAGCTGGAAAATGACTACAAGGTATTCAATGACAGCGGTCATAAGCTGAGCGGTGACTACAAGACCTGGGGCACCAGCATCAGCGCGGAATATGGCAAGCGTTTTGAAAATGACAACGGGTTCTACTTTGATCCGAGCGTAGAGCTGACCTTGGGACGCATCAACGGCAAGGACTACAATGCGCACAGCGATTATCTGGACAGCGTTGGCGTGAAGAAGGATATGCAGGTAGAACAGGATGCGTTCAATACTTTGGTAGGACGTGTAGGCTTCCGCCTGGGCCAGAAGCTGGATAATGCAAGCTACTTTGTAAAGCTGGCAGCAGCACATGAATTCAGCGGCGAGTTTGACACCACCTTCCGTGCAGTAAACGAGCCTGAAGGCAAAACCAGTATTGACTTTGGCGATACCTGGTACGAAGCACAAATCGGCGGTACTGTTAAGCTGAGTGACAACAGCCTGCTTTACGCAGACTTTGAACGCAGCTTTGGCGGTGACGTGGAAGAGAAATGGCGTGTAGACGCAGGCTTGAGATTTACGTTCTAAATAATAGTTTCCTGACATTGTGCCTTTGAAGGCATATGTATAGAGCGAGCAGGAGCTATAGCTATAGCTCCTGCCTCCACTCAGTTTTATTTTTGAGTGAGGAGATGTACCAAAATGAGTAGGAGTAAAAAAAGCCAAACAAAAACCAAATTAGCCTTAGCTATTGCCGTAGCTTTAGGCTGCAGTCTGATGAATGTGGCAAGTGCTGCCAGCTATGATATGACAAGCAGTGAATATGCAGGCGGTATTACCTTGGATAGCAAGACGTATCCGAATAGAGCACAGGTCGGTTCTTCTAAAGTAAAGCCTGATGTTTTCAGCTTCAGATATGATAAAAATACCGGCAAGATTGTCGGCGGAGATGTCAATGTGACCTCCGATGTTATGTCTAAACCGGTATTTGCTTCTTTAGAAGTAAAGGCGAGTGATTTGCCTGATTATACAACTGCGACAATCAATAAGGTTCTTGATGGCCTGTTAGATAAATTTGTGCTTACTGATTCTGCAAAAGCATCGGCTGCCTATTATTTTTTAAGAGGATACTCTCAAATCAAAATTGTGGATGACAACGGTAATGTAATCCGCAGTGCATTTATTATAGTGAAAAATAATGCTGACCGTGATAAGTATTATTTCTATAATGGCAGTGCCGGCACATATACTAATGTCTTAAAAAATGATAACAATCCTTACTATGATATATCCTCAAGCGACCGCACAACTCTGAACCCGAATTATGATGAAGTAGAGATACCTGCAAATACCCTGGTTTTCTATGGTGATAATAAGGATATGCAGTTTACTATTCAGCCTGACTTGTCTTCGGAAAGCCTGAAAGCTGCAGTGCAGGGTGCAGATAAGGATTTGTACGTAACTAATGCTCCTGTTAATGTTAAAACTCAAAAGCCTACCAGCGGCTATACTATCCTCAATATTAATGCTATAGGCAATGCTGATGATACTGTGTATGGTATTTATAATGATAAGTCCGGTATCGTCAGCATCCAGTCAAGATTTTTTAATATGAATGTCAGCGGTAACGACAAGGGCAGTGCTATTTATGCAGGCAATGACGGTACAGCCGAAAGTAAGGTGAAAGTTAAGGTTGCCGCAACGGCTACAGATGCAATTAAAAATAATATTACTGCAACAGGTAACATTGCAGAAGCCGGTAAAAACGGTATTGTTGAGTTCAGTGCTGAAAATAATACCATAATCAGCAGTACCGGCGGTAATATTTTCTATGCACATGATGGCGGTAAAATCAATGTTCTGAAGGGTGATAAAAATTATCTTGGCATAGGTGTCCAAAGTGTAGCGGACGGAAAATATCTTGCATTGGCTGAGAATAAGGGCGAAATCAATTATGGCGTAAGCAGTACTCATTATGACAAGCTTGATTATGATGCAATAAGTGTTGCTTCCTCGAAAGGCGATCTTGCCGGTGATATGAAAACTGATGCCGACAGCAAGATAACCTTTGGTATTAGTGGTACCGGCAGAGCTTATACAGGCAATGTTTCCGGTAATGTTTCTTTATATGCATATGATGGTGCAACATGGAATGGTGCAATCAGCGGTGATGACAGCAATATCAATCTTGGCTTTACCGGCAATTCTGTGTGGAATATTACATCTGATGCTAAGCAGCATGTAAATAAGCTTACCTCCTCTGATGCTGTGAGCAAGAGAAACTATGTAAATGTCGGTGCAGGCGATATTACTATTGATAAGTATGCCGGCAATACTACCTTTGTTTTCCAACATACTGCCGAGAATCCTGCGGATTTGACAGGTGGTAATGTTACTATTAAATCGGCAGTGCCTTCCGATATCCTTTCAACCGGTATTGGCGATGGTTCTGAAAAAGAGGATGTTTTAGGCCATGCCGCTTCGACGGTATATCTGCAAACAGCTGCTGATGGTATAAATACGGAAGATTCTGGCCTTGTTAATCAGGTACTGGATAACCTGGCTAAAAAGCTGACCTATTCTGCATATGTAGATGGTGAACGTAATTTGAGCGGCAGAGTAGAAATTGCCGAAGGTCTGACAAGTTCTTCTGTTGCTAAGTATTACAGCAATATTACTTTTAATGAAAAAACCGGTCAGGCTCAAAAAGAAGAAAAGATTTTTAATCCTTATGTAGGAGTAATGTTCGGTGATGAAAAGGCAGACTCTGAAGCAGGCTATAAGGACGTTATCAGCGGAACCGCTGACGGCAAGGATTTGAAATATACATTTAATGACAATGCAATGGTAGAGGTAAAGCTTAATTCTATGCCGAAGGGTGTTTGGGGTAATACATTGTATTGTGCTGCCATCAACAACTATGGTACTGCTCCTTATAAATCCAGTGCGTTTACAGCTAAAGGCGGGCCGTCCTACACTATTGATATGCAGGGACATAATTTGAGCGTTGTATTTAATGCTTTCCCGCAGCCTGGAAGCACCGGCAGTCAGCCTATGTGGACAGCAGCCGCTATCGGAGCTTATAGAGAGGGTACAATTACGATTGATAACCCAGGTGCTGTTTATCTGGAATCCAGAAACAACTACTATTATGGCAGTGCCATCAGGGCATCTACAGCTGCTGCTACCGATACCGGCGCTCATGTTATTATCAATAATGATAATAGTAAAGAACATGCTGTTACAATCAGAGGCGGTATTCCGACTCCTGCTTATGAGCTTGATTGGCGCGCATTGGAAGCAACAAGCATGTTTAACGATGCTACTAAGGAAAACTCCAATACCATTGATATTAAGGGACTTGTAGATATCGAAACCGAAAAATCTGCTGCTATTTTTGCCCGCCAGGGATATAGCAAGGTAAGCGTCGGCGGTGGCCGTATTTTTGCGGACAAGCATGAATCTATCTGGACCTCCGGCGAAAACACCATGGTTAATGTCAATGTTCTTGAGGATGAAAATGGCAATGTAACCGGCGCCGGCAATAATTATGTACAGATTACCGGTGATGTACGCACTTCTACCGATTTCTATGGTGAGGGCGGTACTATCAATATTGGCCTGACTACACCTGATTCTTATCTGCATGGCCATTTTTACGGACCAAGAGATGAAAATACTAAATTCAATAACAACCTTTGGCTGTCCAATGGTGCAACTTGGGATAACAAGGGATTGATTTTCCATCCGTGGTCCGGTCCTGAATATACCACTTCTCACGAAAGTGTAATTACCAACCTCTATGGTGGCAATACTGCGGAAACTGCAGGCAATATATTCCAGCAGGAATCTAAGAACATCAATATCCAGAATCTGTCCGGTTATGTAAATGCATATCTGGCACATGAAAATGGTGAAGACGGCAACGCAAGCTTTGATGCTTTGGGCAACATTGTTGTTGACAAGGCTATAAAGACTGACGGCAAGAATGCAGGCATTACGCTTTATACCGACCGCAGCGGGATCGACACCAGCGACCAGGATAAGGTAGTCAACACACTTTCCGCTCTGGGCAGAAAGCTGATTTATAACGAAGCTGTTGCTACCGAGGATAACCCGACGCCGGAAATCAATCTGGACGGCAAGGTTGGTATTGCCGAAGGCCTGACTGCAGGCTCTATGGCAATCCGTCTGGCAGACCTGGACTTCAATAAAGAGAACGGCGAAGGCAGCCTGATTGCAGGCAGCATTCATACTCCGGATGCATATGTACCTGTTATGTACGGCAGCAAAGAAACCGCAATGATGAAGGGTGCGAAATCTGCAATGGCATCCACCGCAATGCTGTGGCGTGCAGAAAACAATGACCTGATGAAGCGTATGGGCGACCTGCGTCTGTCTGAAGGCGAAAGAGGACTGTGGGCAAAATACTACGGCGGCAAGTACGAGATGGACAGCCAGAATACTGACTTCAATCTGAAATACAATGCATATCAGTTAGGCTATGATGCAGATGCAGGCAACGGCTGGACCGTAGGCGCAGCAGTATCCTACAACGATGGCGACGCTACCTACGGTAACGGCCGCGGAGACCTTTCCGCATACAGCGCAGGTATCTACGGTACCTGGAAGGGTGAAGACGGACAGTATGTTGACATTATCGCCAAGTATAGCAAGCTGGATAATGACTACGAGGTATTCAATGACAGCGGTCATAAGCTGAGCGGCGATTACAAGACCTGGGGCACCAGCATCAGCGCGGAATATGGCAAGCGTTTTGAAAATGACAACGGCTTCTACTTTGATCCGAGCGTAGAGCTGACCTTGGGACGCATCAACGGCAAGGACTATAATGCACACAGCGATTATCTGGACAGCGTTGGCGTGAAGAAGGATATGCAGGTAGAGCAGGATGCGTTCAATACGTTGGTAGGACGTGTAGGCTTCCGTCTGGGACAGAAGCTGGATAATGCAAGCTATTTTGTAAAACTGGCAGCAGCGCATGAATTCAGCGGAGACTTTGACACGACCTTCCGTGCAGTGAACGAGCCTGAAGGCAGAACCAGCATTGACTTTGGCGATACCTGGTATGAAGCACAAATCGGCGGTACAGCTAAGCTGAGCAAAAACAGCCTGATTTATGCAGACTTTGAACGCAGCTTTGGCGGTGACGTTGAAGAGAAATGGCGTGTAGACGCAGGCTTGAGATTTACGTTCTGATTTCTCATCTGTATTATATGTAAAAAGCAAGGCAGGGTGAATCCCTGCCTGCTTCAGAAAGTCCAAAAAAGGTCGCTTCCAAGCGGCCTTTTTGATTTGCTTAGTATGAGAGTTTATTTATAGATTAAGCCTTAAGGCCGCAGACGGTTTCAGGTTTTACAAGATAATTACACTAGACTGAATCTTGCTGGCTTATAAGGCAAAGGAGGCAATGATGGATGATATAACAAAAAAGCTTTTCTTAGTTTTATGTATCATAATTCCTACCATTGTAGTATAATTAAGTTGACAAGAAATAAACTTTTTATATAAGGATGGTGAAGTAATGGAGACTTTTATCGG